>NZ_DAWCVJ010000088.1:0-9658 GCF_052358865.1 Faecalibacterium sp. | reverse complement strand
GCGCCGGGAACTGTACGATGGCCTGAAACGGCTGACCCAACGGGAGCAGACCTATCTGCTGTACCGCTATGGCTTTACTGATGGCGAGGAACATCCACTGATCGGAACGGCGATATACTTTCACCTGACAAAAGGCCGCGCAAAAAAGACGGAGGAACAGGCTATGGATAATCTGTGGCTGGAACTGCCGTGGTGGTTTGTTTGAATGAAAAGAAAAATCGTGATTGTGCTACAAGTTTTCTGGGAATTTATGTGCAGCTATACGATTTTGAGAAATTTTGTAGACGGATGAAACAAAATAGGATTAAATTTAAGTATCCAAGGAACGTTGATTTCACGGAGCCGCTGATTACCGACTTTAGGATTTGAGGAGGATGCCGTTTTATGAAAATTGCACGAGATAAAATGTTTTTTTCAAAAGATCTTATTCATACACTGGCGTATGTCGGAATGTTCGTGGCGGCAATTATATCGCTTGGAGCGTGTAAGTCTGGTATTTGGGTGGCTGCGATATTAGCATGGATTGTAGCAGGTATAATTATCGGATTGGCGATTATTTCTGACTATAAAAAGGCAGAACTTTTGAAAAATGGAACAAGAATCACCGGAAAGGTTACAGCAACAAAACGAGTACATATAAAATTTCATATGAGTACCTACCACCTTGCCGATGAAGATGTAATCTATCCATATGTGGTACATTATCAGTATAAAGTTAAAGGTGAAACCTATAATGGCAAGTCGCAGTGGTTTTGGTTCAATCCATGTATTCCGAAAGGGACACCGATAAAAATTCTAGTAGACCCAAAGAATCCGGCCAGAAGTGCAGTTTTCAAACCAGAAAGCTGAAGATAGCCTTCAGTCGAAGTAGAGGTAAAATAAAAAGTTTGGCCGTATAGCGTGCTTATCTAAAAGAAGATTGTAATTGTGTTACAAATTTTCAGAAAATTTATGTGCATCTATACGATTTTGAAAAATTTTGTGGACAAACGAAATAAATTGGGCTTAAATTTCGTTATCTAAACAAAAAGCAAGGAGGGAGTTTTGATGACCTGTAAAAATTGCGGTTATGAAAACAAGCTGGGTGTTCGATATTGCCAGCGGTGCGGTCAGTATATTGAACCAAAACGGACATTGGCACAAGAAGTTAAATCGTGGGATTTTAGAAGTCTCGCTGGTGTTGGCCGTAGAGATGTGAATATTGCGCCGCTGTTTACTGCATCACCCGTTCAAACTCCAGCAAAAGCACACCAAACGCCCTCGCCTGTTGAACCGATGCCAGACGGAAGATGGTATTGCCCGGACTGCGGAACATTAAATGCTTCTTCTGAACGTTTTTGCAAAAACTGTGGAAAAGTTCGATAACTATCGTTTAGCATTAAAAACTACGGAAGCTTTACGCTGAAAGCTGTAACTTTAAGCAGACCGGAAAGCTTATAATGAGGGTAGAACAGAAATATGACCAACGAAGATACCACTGATTTTGACGAGCACTTCGCTAAAATTTCGTCCTATATTGTGGACACATTGCACGGTGTTCCACTTGAGATGACCGAGGATGAAAAAGAACAATTTCGCATACAGGTTATTTCAAATCAGTATGCAGAACGGTTGCTAAGTGAAGCCGAAAAGACAGAAACGTATAGAGGTTTATCAAAAATTGATATTCTCCATACAGTTTCTATCCCTCAACTGGCTAGAACAATCCCACTTAAAGGTTTGAATCTCAGTTTAGAAAAATACAGAATGCCGGATGGTGTAATAATAGAGGTTGAGAGTTCGTCACATTATTTGGGGTCATTTAGTGAGAAAAATGATTCTTCCACAAATTGGATAGAAAAAATCATGGAGGGTGTCGGTATTCACTAGATGGATTCTCAAGAAGCATAAACAGCCCGCTATTTGCAGAGAATTCTGGAAGAAAATTGAAGAAAGCATCCTTCCGGCAACAGCACCCCGGACGTTTGTGAACTCTCACAACAGAGATCAAGAACCAATCCCTGCTTTGCGCTTACACCGTTTTGGTGACATTTTTTCTCCGTCTTGCTACAATATTGTGGATTTTTTTCTATTTGTGCTTTGCTATTATCAACATCTAAAATGAAAACCGTGATGGAGGTGATTCCAATGCAGATAATTTCCTTGAAAACAAATTGAATGCGTTGGCAAACGGTGGCCAGTTCTCCATTTCCTACGACATCACGATTCCGTAATAAAAGCATTAGATAATGGGTATAAAAGCCACGATTCTTTAGAGTCAAAAGAAAAGAATCGTGGCTTTGTACGTTTGAATTATGGAGCAAGCCAAATGAATAAGAAATTGGAATTTTTTAGCAGTATGGCGGTTGCCTTTATAGTTTTGATATTGGTCTTTCTTTGCATTCGTTTTTCAGGTCAGGGAAAATTTGCTACACATGGAGGAACCAATCCGTCTGATGTAAAATGTATTTATACTTCAGTTTGGCCGGATAATGAATACACTAGGCTTATTTGTGAGCCGGAAAGTGGAACGATAGAATATATATTGGATGGTTCTAATGCTGGGTATTATGCAATCTTTTATAATAACATCTCTGAAGAAGAAATACAAAAATATATTGACCAATTAAAAACCTTAGGATACGCTGAAGAGGCATCGGCTTCAGAAAGCGTTTCGACAGGCGTTTTGCTAAGAAAAGATGAAACATGGATAAGCATTGCATACTCAGAGGGAGGATTTGGAATCCGGATTTCAGTAGAAAAATCCTGAATAAAAGAGATGCTGGGGAATTCCGGTTATCCCTATGATGCAGTGGAAAGAAAATGGATTGCTCAATATGCGAGCCTCCATGACTTGATTTTGATGTTCGGTCACTCAAACCAATGCCGTCAAGTCGGTAGGGGATATATCGCTGGCTCACCCTTGCAGTGGCGGTTGCAGTCTGTGCTTCAACCTTGACCACTCGTCAGCATGTTCTTGTGGACGTAGTGGGCGGCATCCTGACAGCGGAAATCTGCTGGACCGTAACACGGAGATTCTTCATTTGGAATTGATACAAAAAGCAGCCATTCGGCGTATCGCTTGATACATCGAATGGCTGCTTTTTTATAAGGTCAGCGTATATCAATCTTCCAGCCTGCTGTGGTCACAGCCGAGCGAGAGATAATGCTCGATCTCCCCACCCAGCACAAGCTGTGCATACTCCAATGGCTTATTGTACAGTAGCCAGTCCAGTTCTGCCCGCTGTGCCGGGGTGTTGCCGTATTCGTCCTCAATGGCGATGCAGTCGATGGAAAGAGTGGTTCCATCCTCGAACCGGGCTTCCACCCGGTTGGTGTCCATATTGAAGCGGCAGGAAAGCAGTTTCATCATGGTAGTATCCTCCTAGACTTGATTTTGATGTGCGGCCACTCAAACCAATGCCGTCAAGTCGGTGGTGGATAGGGTGATTTTTATTTGTCGGAGAGTAAGTGCACGGTTTCTGCACGGATTTTGCACGGTTTCAAAACGTGCAAAGGGTACTTTTCACTGCAAAATCCGACAAAGGGTGCAGAAATTGCTGGGCAAAAAATCACGTTGCCTTGTTCAAAAATAACGATGACTCGAAACTTCCATAAATTGAGACGAACCGGCGGCTTGCTCTCTTAATCAGTGGGCCTAGGGTTCGAGTCTCTGGAGGTGCACCACAACAACAAAATCCGAACTTTTTTCCGATAGGAGAAGGGTTCGGATTTTTTATTTTCTTCGGAAATGACAATTCCGGCTTGTTCCCGACGGCTGTGTGTTCAAAACCTTATCAACAAAGCGGACTTGATTCTGAACGGCGACCCGGAGAAATACTTGAAAACCGTAACCGGGAGCCATGGGTTAGAAGATTAAGAGAAATGCCGTTCCCAAAGCAACTGGAACGGCATTTCTTATTTTTCGCCACTCGGCATCTTCTGTCCCCGAAGCTCCTGCCGGATGGCACGGAACTGCTCCGGCACATCCGCATCGGTCATCGCACCGGGGACATCCACTGTCCCAGCGGCTTTGGCGGCTTCATAGAACCAGCATTTATACTCCACGGTCTCCAGCGTATGCTGTAACTGCTGGATCTGCTGGGTGAGCACCTCCCGCTGATGCCGGAACATTTCCAGCCGGGTGTCAATGGTGCCGTCTCCCTGCATGGAAAGCTCAATATACTGCCGGATATCCTTGATGGACATTCCGGCTTTTTTCATGCAGCGGATGACCTGCAGCCACTCGAAGTCGTTTTCCCGGAACATCCGAATGCCGCCGGAGGAACGCTCCACAAAGGGAAGTAACCCTTCTTTGTCGTAGTAGCGCAGGGTGGAGGCAGGTACGCCCAGCTTTTGTGCCATTTCACCTACGGTATAGATCATCTGAAACCTCCGTTTTTTCAAAAAGCCCTTGACTTAAAGTGCGCTTTAAGTTGTATGATAAAATCAAACTTCAACAACATCATAATGCGGATGCACTCTGCTGTCAAGGAGGTTCCTATGAGCAAGAAGGTATTGATTTTGTCTGGCAGTCCTCGGAAGGGCGGCAACTCTGATATTCTATGCGATGAATTTCTGCGTGGAGCGCAGGATGCCGGGCACAAAGTCGAAGGCAGTGTTCGACCGTACCGTGGCACGGTGGCTTGAGGTCAAAGACAAGGAATTTTACTACATCACCACCATGGCAGACGAGGAAAAAGCCTCTGCGGACACTACGCTGACCTGCTTCCGGGGCTATGCAGACTGTGTGGAAGGTGCCGTGGAAAAGGGAGTCCTTGTAGCAGGTGGCGTTTACGAGCCGGGTGCGGTGCGAAACACCTCTGCAATGGCACAGGCTTACGAGATGGGGAGGAACGTATAATGGCAGTGAAACAGACGGCAGGGCGGGATGCTCTGGGCGGATTTGCACCAAAATTTGCAGAACTTAACGATGAGGTACTATTCGGGCAGGTGTGGAGCCGAGAGGATAAACTCTCCCTCCGGGACCGCAGCCTTGTGACGGTGGTGGCACTGATGGCGCAGGGACTGACGGACTCCTCGTTTCGGTATCACCTGACGGCAGCGAAAAACAACGGCATTACCCGGACTGAGATTGCAGAGATCCTGACCCATGCGGCATTTTATGCAGGCTGGCCCAAGGCGTGGGCGGCTTTCCGCATGGCAAAGGAAGTCTGGGCAGAGGACGCTGCGGCGGATGCCAAAGCACAGCACCAGAGTGAAATGGTGTTCCCTATCGGCGCGCCCAACGACGGCTTTGCACAATATTTCAGCGGGAAAAGCTATCTGGCACCCCTGTCCACCGCACAGGTTGGCATTTACAATGTCACCTTTGAGCCGGGCTGCCGGAACAACTGGCACATCCACCATGCTGCAAAGGGCGGCGGACAGATCCTTGTCTGCGTGGCAGGCCGGGGCTACTATCAGGAATGGGGCAAAGCGCTGCAGGAGCTGCATCCGGGCGATGTGGTGAATATTCCCCCGGAGGTCAAGCACTGGCATGGTGCTGCACCCGATTGCTGGTTCTCTCATCTGGCAGTGGAAGTACCCGGCGAAGACACCTCTAACGAGTGGTGCGAACCGGTGGCGGAGAAAACCTATGGGATACTGCGGTAACCTCTACGATATGTACAACAGGGAGTTCCCCGGCGGGAGCTTCCTGTTTTTCATTTCCTGCAAGATGAGCCTGTTCCGCCTGCCATGCGGCTGTCTGTAAGCAGACGTAAAAAACAGCAAGGCTCCCGCCCGGAGGATCTGCCCCGGGTGGGAGCCTTTATTTCCCGGGATATTCAGGACAGTGGAAAAATTTTCAAAAAAGTTGCAAATCGTGCAGGAAATCTTCCTTGTAGTCCGTTTTATAAGATGGTATCATGACATTGATTTGCGCAGCTGACCCGGAGCAGGAACTCGCAGGTGGGATGATTTTTGCGGGTGCGGCGGGAAGGGCGCAGAGCGATGAACGCAGGAAGAAAGCATTCTTCTTTTACACAGGTCTACAGGAAAAATCACAGGAGGTCAGGCTTTTCATGCTAGGTTTCAACAAAAAGACACAGGACGCCTCTCCGCAGGAGAATACCGGCGGGGAAAATAAGGTGCTCCATTTTATCCGGACCCACAAAAAGCGCTGCATCGCGGCGGTCGTGGCCGTGGCGGTGCTGGCGGTGGTGGTCATCCCCCGCAGGAACCGCAGTGCATCGGCAGACATGGCGTATGTGCAGGAGGCGCTGGGACGCCGCGACATCGTGAACGTCTACGACGGCAGCGGCACCATCAATGCCGCCGATTCCTACACCGTCAAGTCCCTCGTTACCGGCACGGTGCTCACCGCTGACTTCGAGCTGGGCGACACCATCCAGAAGGGCGATGTCCTCTACGTCATCGACAGCTCGGATGTGGAGGGCGACCTCGAGAGCGCACAGCTTTCGGTGTCTCAGGCCCAGCGCAGCTACGATGACGCTGCCGACGCCCGGAACGTCCGCACGAAGATCAGCGGCGAGGTCAGCTCCTTTGCCGTGGCCGCTGGCGATGCGGTGCAGGCCGGTCAGACCGTCGCCACCGTCCGCGACACCTCTGTGATGCTGCTGGCCGTGGATTTCCCCGCCGCCGAGGCCCAGAGCTTCGCCGTCGGTCAGGCCGCGCAGGTCATGCCGGACACCACCTTTGAGGTGCTGAACGGCACCATCCGCTCGGTATCGGGCGCAGACCCCTCCGGTGACGCCAGCCTCATGACCTGCACCGTCACCATCGCGGTGCCCAACACGGGCAGCCTGACCACCGCGCAGGCCGCAGTGGCGCAGGTGAACGGCGTCAGCTCCCTCAACTCGGCCCACTTTGCCTACCAGCGCGAGGAGACCGTCGTGGCCGCTGCCTCCGGCACCGTGTCCGAGCTTTGCGTCAGGGAGGGCAGCACCGTCCGTCAGGACGACGTGCTCCTCCGCATCACCGGCAAGGATCTGGACAAGCAGGCCCAGAACGCCGCCGACAATCTTCGCTCCGCCGAGCTGCGGATGTCTTCCGCAGAGCGGAACATCAGCCACTACACCATCGATGCGCCCATCAGCGGCACCATCGTGGACAAAAAGGTCAAAGCCGGCGATAAGCTCAGCGCCAACGACGCAGCCATGCAGAACCTCTGCACCATCTACGATATGAGCTATCTGGAGCTGAAGCTCAACGTGGATGAGCTGAAGATCCGCTCGCTCAAGGTCGGTCAGGAGGTGGAGATCACCGCCGACGCCGTCCCGGGCGAGACCTACAAGGGCACCATCAGCAGCATCCTCGTGGCCGGCACCACTGCCAACGGCTCCACCAGCTACCCCGTCACCGTCCGCATCGACGAGATGGGCGATCTGCTGCCCGGCATGAATGCCTCGGCCAAGATCACCACCGCCAGCGTCAAAGACGTTCTGGCCCTGCCCAACGCCGCCCTCGTCCGGGGCAGCTATGTGCTGGTGACGAAGGATTCGCCCAGTGCTGCCAACGCCGAGGCCTCCATGACCGCCCCTGACGGCTATGTTTACGTCAAAGTGACCACTGGCATCAGCGACGATGATTACATCGAGGTGAAGAGCGGCCTGCAGGAGGGCGACACCATCGCTTACGACACCTCGACGGTCAGCGCGACCGACTTCTACAGCAACATGATGGTGTCTGCCGAAGGAGGCGACGAATGAGCGCCCTGATCGAGTTTGACGAGGTCTGCAAATACTACCAGATGGGTGACACCCTCGTCAAAGCGGCAGACCACATCTCCATGAAGATAGACCGGGGCGAGTTCGTGGCCATCGTGGGCCAGTCCGGCTCCGGCAAATCCACCTGTATGAACATCATCGGCTGTCTGGATGTGCCCACCCACGGCCGGTATCTGCTGGACGGCAGCGACGTCGGCAAGATGAACCGCCGTGAGCTGGCGGCCATCCGGAACGAGAAGCTGGGCTTCATCTTCCAGCAGTACAATCTGCTGCCCAAGCTGACCCTGCTGGAAAACGTGGAAGTCCCCCTCATCTACGCAGGCGTGGGCGGCAGCGAGCGCCGCCGCCGCGCCATCGCAGCGCTGGAACAGGTGGGTCTGGGCAGCAAGCTCCGGAACAAGCCCAACCAGCTCTCCGGCGGCCAGCAGCAGCGTGTGTCCATCGCCCGCGCCCTTGTCCGCAACCCGCCTATCATTCTGGCCGACGAGCCGACGGGCGCGCTGGACTCCCATACCGGCCGGGAGGTGCTGGGGATGCTTCAGGAGCTGCACAAACAGGGCCACACCGTGGTCCTCATCACCCACGACAACTCCATCGCCGTGCAGGCAGAGCGCATCATCCGGTTGGAGGACGGGGTCGTCGTCTACGACGGCGACGCCCACGCCCCCGAGGCGGTCGTGCAGCCGAACTTCATGATGTCGGCCCCGAAAGCCGGAGAGGAGGGAGCGCACGCATGATAAAGGAGACCTTCAAGCAGGCCATCCAGAACGTGTGGAGCAATAAAGTCCGCACCTTCCTCACCATGCTGGGCATCATCATCGGCGTTATGGCCGTCATCGTCATCGTCGGCCTCGGCAACGGCATGACCCACATGATGCAGGACTTCTACTCCGATATGGGCAGCGATATTCTGTCGGTCAACGTCATGACCGCCAGCACCCGCACGGTGGAGGTCAGCGATGTGTATAACATCATCAACCAGAAGCCGGAGTATTACAGGGGCCTTTCGCCCATCGCCAGCGCCGGGACGGATCCGCTGCGGGTGGCAGGGGAGAAGTACCGCCGCACCAACATCAGCGGCGTCAATGAGGATTATCTGACCATCAACAACTATAAGGTGGCCAAGGGCCGGGGCATCCAGTACGCCGACCTGATGGACAACAAGAACATCTGCGTCATCGGCGACTATGTGGACCGTAAGATCTTCGGCGGCAACGGCCTCGGCAGCACCCTCAAGGTGGGTGCAAACGAGTTTCGCATCGTGGGCGTGCTGGAAGGCCGCTCCAAGCCCGCCGCCCAGTACGAGGGCGGAAACGACGACGTCGTCCTGATCCCCTATACCACCCTGCTGAGCCTCAGCAGCGGAAGCAGCGTCAGCCAGTATTACGTCGTGCTGCAGGATGCAGACCACTCGGACGAGGCACAGGAGTTTTTGCAGTCGCGGCTCAAGAAGCTGGTCAGTAAGGATGACTACGTCTTCGTCATGAGCCTGAGTGCGGCAATGTCGCAGATGTCCTCTATGATCAATATTATGGTGGGCGTCCTGACGGCCATCGCAGGCATCTCGCTTCTGGTGGGCGGCATCGGCATCATGAACATCATGCTGGTGTCTGTCACCGAGCGCACCCGCGAGATCGGCATCCGGAAGGCGCTGGGCGCACAGGAGAGCACCATCCTGACCCAGTTCGTCGTGGAGGCCGGCGTCACGTCGGCGCTGGGCGGCTGCTTCGGCATCGTGCTGGGCTACATCGTCTCGGCCATCATCAACCAGATCCTTCCGTTCGTCCTGACGGACATCACCCTGAACGTCACCCCCTCGGCGGACGCGGCGGCCATCGCCGTGGGCATCTCCTGCGGCATCGGCGTCCTGTTCGGCTTCCTGCCTGCCCGCCGTGCCGCCCGCCTGAACCCCATCGAGGCGTTGAGGTATGATTAACCTCTCCGTCAGCGCTGACGCGCTGCCACCTCTCCTATCGAGGAGAGGCCTT
>NZ_DAWCVJ010000087.1:0-9820 GCF_052358865.1 Faecalibacterium sp. | reverse complement strand
CGAAAATAGGGTTCCAGAATGGGTGAACCACATTCCCACCGTTTCGGACGGTCCGCTGCTCAAAAGCTACCTTGCCGCCCTCAAAGCCGACATGACACCGACCTGCATTGACGGTCAGACCGGTTATTTCAGCAGCAGACACGGCAACTACGTTGTCACGCTGGACGTGCCGAACGGCTGTGTTTGCGGTAGCCACACCCGGCCTTGCAAGCACCAGTACCGCCTTGCAATGGAGCTTAATCTTATGCCCGGTGATTTCATCCACGATCCCAGCAAAATCAAGTACAAGCTGGACGGCGTAGATTTTGAAACTGCTGTTGACCGCATCGAGCAGCTTCCCGCCACGGCACAAAAAGAGCTGTTCGGCATCCTGTCCAGCCTGTTCAATGGCAAGGTGTACAGCGGCACTCTTTCAGAGGATTCCGCCCGCGCTCTTGTTGGCGGCAACGTGCTTTTGTGGATTGACGATCCCGCCGGGTATCGGCTCTGCACCGATCTGGACAAAAGCTCTTTCATGCTAGACAAGTACCTGCGTCGGAAATTCGACTTTGACATTTACTTTGACCCCTATAACCGTGGCACATTCTCTGTTCCGCACGGCTGCACCGCCGTCTATGACGAGGACGATCCCGGCCACCCCTACACCGTGACCGCGCCGGATCGCACCGAACAGGACAAGAAGATCAACGCTATGCTTCAAAAGCATCACTGTGACCCTCTGGACGGCTTCACAGTGCGTTTTGGTGAGTGATAATATAAACTAACGCCCTCGACGGAGTTACCCGCCGAGGGCGTTCTATTTTGGCATATTCGCAAGTTTGTTTTTCTGAGCGGTTCGGAGGATTTGCGGAAGCGGTTCATCGCACACGCGCATAGAGCTTTACCAACTTGCCTTTATAGACAGCTTTCCGGGTTGTTCCCTTGCCCGCTGTCTGGGCGACTGTTTCTGCCGGTTCTGATAGATTTTCTATCACTTTCCCGGCATACCCAGCATACCGGCCCTTTTAATCGCGCGCGTCATACGCGCGGGAGAGGATTTCTTCGATCATGGGAATTTCATCGAACATCCCGCCCAGAACGACCAGAGCCGCGTCTTTCCACCTCTGCGCGGTTATCTTCTTTTTGCCGATGGAAATAGCAATGCTTTCCCACGTTTTTTGTAACGACCGGTCGGCGTAGACATACCGCCCTTTCAGGATCGTTTTGTAATCATCGTTCAGCCGGTCTAATTTCTGCCGGATTTCCTGTAAATCCGACTTCAACACGACCCGCCGGACAATCAGCTCATTTTCTCGGTTCTGGTACTCTTCGTTGTCGGCCAGCTTGACGGCAAGGGACGCGGTGCTGTCGCCGGGTGTGCTGCCATGTGGCATACCGTCCATCGCAAGGCCCTTGATCGGGCTGTATCGGTCTTGCAGCTCGGCCAGCTCCATGTTGACACTATCAAGCTGCTTCTCGATCTTGCCATAGTAGAGCAAAATCTGTTCAGTGTCCTTTTTCTGCATCCGCGTTTATCCTCCTGCCTGTCAGCTCTCAGATTTCTTTCCCGAAGATCGGCTTCGCGCCGGGTTCTTCGTCTATCGCCGCTTCAATGCCCGTTGCCTGTTCATAGCACTGGGCCATTTTGTAGTAGGCCACATATTCGCCGTCTTTCGACCATTCAAGGAACTGCCGGAAGTTGCCCTGTATCTCTTTCAGGGCGGCGGCGATTTCTTCTGTGGTGTAGCCCAGACCGTCCATGACCTCGACAAAGAACCGGGCCACAAGATCACCCGCGCCGCGGCGTTCATAGAGCTGCACCCTCTCCCACTCTTTGCGCGGCCACTTCTCGACCGGCAGGGTGAAGTCCTCTTTCATCTTGGGGTCCGTGCGCTTGCGCAGATTTTCCCGTGCTTTCGGTGTGCCGTACACGTTGGTTTCCAGCGTGTACACCTCACTCCGCCGGATAAGCTCTGCCTGCCAGCGTTCCACCCCGTCCCGATCAAGGTCGAAAAGATTCTGCGCGGCAATGATGGCGCAGTACGTCACCACCTGCCCCACAGCGGCCCGGTTGAGCTTCATGTTCTTCATGGTGTCGCCCTTTGCGACCACGCAGCGGTTGACAGCCTTTTCGTACATCATCTTCCGCACTTCAACAGGCGGCATAGATTTTCCCATGTTCTTCATCCTTTCTGTTTTGCAAGACTCTTCCACGCTTTGACCTCTGCCGCCGTGTCTGCGGTGATATGCTCGATGAAATGCCAGCCCCGCGGTTCGGCCACAAGGTCAATGAACATCCGGCGACGGTGTATGTAATCGCGCTGCTGCCGCCGGACAAACTTCGATTTCACTTCGACGGCTTCAACTGTGCCGTCTGCATAGGTCAGCACAAAATCCGGGGTATAATGCACCGCCGGGAGCTTTACCGCGTCATACTCCTTTTCTGGCAGGAGTAGGAACGTGCGGTGCAGCTCCACTTTCACGATCTTCCCGGTCTGCACTTTGGGCAGAATCGTCCCCATGTAATACTCGTACTCGCCCCGGCTGTCAAAATCCATGCCGATTTTTTCAGCGGTGGCAACTGCGGCGGGGACAGACTGCGGCAAGGCGCACTTTCCCCGGCTTCTGGCCGCGATCTGTGCTTCTGCCTGCGCCCGGTATCTTGGCGGCAGGTCGTCCAGCGTCAAACGGTTCAAGGCTGGTTCCTCCTATTCCTCCGCTGTTCCGGCTTGCGGTACAGGCGCACGATCAGGTGGCGGGTGGCGTTGCCGGTTATGATGCACTCGCACCGGTGCAGGGTATAGCCGGGGTACATCCGCTCCCAGTAGTCCCGATCTTCCAGACGGTTCTCGCAAACGTCTTTCAGCCGGGTGCGGCTCATTTTCCCGTCGTTTGGGCGCGGCATCTTCGGCGGTTTCAGCCCGCGGCTCTGCCGCCAGTGACGTTTGCAGCGCACGTTCTTGGTGATGTACTTTGCGAGGGATTCAATGCTGTTGTGGTCAAACTCCAACGGCTCGCACCGCGATCTGCCGCGCTTGCCCCATGCCTTTTCAACCATTTCACGGGTCAACCCCGCCGGGTGGGACATGATAACATGATGATGGTGACGGCCCAGCGGCTTGTCCCCGTCCATCGTGCAGTATTCCGAAACCACAATCCACTTCGGGTGTTCGATTCCGTTTTTGTCGCAGATACGGTACAATGCTTTGATGGCATTGGAAAAATCCCGGTCAGCACGTTGAAGATCACCGGGCGCGGGGTGGTGTTCTTCGTTGTAGGTGTATGTAACGGAGTAGTCGCCGGGTCGGAAGTTCCGGTTTGCCAGCAGTTCCAGATACCGACCACTCTTGCGCAGATTATACGATTCCTTGGCAATGCTGGTGGCAAGCTCTTTCTTTTTCCGGGTGCTGGCCTTGTGCTGCTGCTCTGTCACCTCGAAGAAGTCCACCTGCATAGAGGGGGCCGTGGCATAATTCATACCGCAGATAAATTTCTGTTCCCGAACTCTAAAGCCGCCGGTCATATTCTCCACGTCCTCCTTTCCGCAAACGTCATGGAATTTTCTCAATCATGGACCACAAACACGAGAGGGGGAACGATGCAAAGGGGAAACACCGGGCCGCGTTCCTTTCGTACTCTATTCCGATAGGCTGCTGGAACGCCGCCCTCGTTTTCCCTCTGCACTCCCTTTCCCCGCCGGGGGTAAGCGCATCTCTCCGCTCTCTTCTCTCTGTGTGTCCCTTAGTTTATCTACGGTATACAAGCCCCTTGCCGCCTCGTCAGGGCGGCAATTTAACGACGGGTTTCCTATATATAATATAGATAGGGGCTTTGGCGGGCAGATCAGGCCAGCGACATGATCCACTCCGTCAGGTTTTGCAGCAGCACCGCCAGCAGGTTCGACAACACAATGCCGACACACAGCCACCAGAGAGCGATTGCGGCCAGTTTGCGGATTTCCGCCGGGTCAAGTTTTCTCATTTCGTTCTTTCCTTTCTTCCCATTCAGGGCAGGTGCTTTCCGGGTCGGTGAAGTCCGCCCGGTACTCAGAATTTCCGTTGAAGCACACCCATGTATAGCTGTCATGCCATGCACAGGTGGAGCATTCTTTTTTCATGTTCTGCGCCTTTCTTCTATAATCGAACCGCACACTGGACAAAAACTCCCGGCGCAATCGTCCAAACGGTGATCGCAGTTAGAACAAAACGGCACTGTGTATTCTTCGAGTTTCAAAACCCGCTGTGTATAAACCGGCTTTCCATCGTACAAGCACTCATTTGTCGGAACAGGATCATATACGACAAACTGCTTGGGCCGTTTTCTCCATGCTATGTGCGCCACCGGGCGCACCCCCTCCGGGGCGATCCTCGGTGCGTTCTCAACCACGCACATGATCTGCTCCACTTCATCTTCCATGTCCGGGTTACTTTCGCCGCCCAAAATTTCAGGCACGTTCTCCCGGATTCTCCGAAGCAGCTCTTCCGTGTTGGTAAACTGTTCCATCTCAATTCCTCCCAGCTTTCAGCGCACATTCCGTGCAAACAAACTTCATATCCGGGTTGACCTGCAAAACCAGCTTCGCGTTGTTGGTCTGATACCAGCACTCCCGTCCACACTCCGGGCAGATTTTCAACTTCCAGTCTGCCGCCCGTGGGTGCGGGACGTTCTTTTTCAGCGGCATCATGCCGATTGCCTGTAAGACACTACCCATGATCTTCACCTTTGCCTTTCAGTTTCAGCTCTATTTTCGGCTGTGGCTGATCGCTGCGGTTCAGCGGCGAATAATAGCTTACGCACCCTGCAACGCCGTCCGGGTTATCATGCCATGACAGCGCGTGGCGAATGACCAGCCAAACAATTTCTGCTCTGTACGGAATTTTCATCACATCCGAAATTGGAGCAGGGAGAACACAACGGTTATACAGCTTTTCCATTTCCTCCCGCATGGTATCTCTCCGACGCAGGGCAACATCAAAAGCATTTGCTCGCTGCTCGTTCGTTTTGAACGCTCCGTTTTCTTCATCTGAGAGAAATTTTGCCAAGCACAGATCGTCCGCCATATCCCAGAACTGACCCATGTGCAATCTCAGATACCACTCACAGGCTGTCTTTACCGCTTCTGCCACCGGTCGGCTCATGGTGATTGTCACTGTTTCCACTTCCGGCATGGTTTTTTTCTTCTCCATGACTATCCTCCCTTGCGCCGGGCCAGTTGTTCCGCTGGCCGTGTTCAAACTTCTTCGCCATTGCTGCCACCTGAATTGCTTCGACAGCCAGATTTACTGCGGCTTCCCGAATGGCTTTGAAATCGTCTTTCGGCACAGTCTGGTTTGCCTTGACCATGTTCCACATCCGGGTTTCGATGTAAAGTTTCAGCGGCACAATCGCCCGTTCCGCTTCTTCCAGCTCTTCCCGGACAACATTCTGTCCCTCGTGCGGGCTGGCAAACTGGGGGAAGTGTTTGTTTGCTGCTTCCAGCTCCTTGTTTACCAGACGGCGAACATCTTTTCTTACTGCATCCATTGTTTATTCTCCTGTTTTAATTGCAGATCGTATCTACTATCCAATACACAAACCCGACAAGTTGCAAAGACCTATCGCCCAGCGACCGGTGCTTCTTTTTCTTCTGCAATTTTTTTCTTAGCGAATTTGTTTCAGCTCGTTCGTCAGCAAAAGCAATAGACAAGTGTTCATTTTCTTCTTTCAGGCTTGCAATCATATTTCTTTGAGTTTCGATTATGCCCGCCTGCTTGATAATGACTTCTTGATTGCTTATCCATTTTCTTTCCGTTTCCGAGTGGATTTCCGGGGCCGCTTCTTTAGCCTCTTCTTCGATCATCCCGCAGTATTGCAGCAACACTTGTTCCGCCGTAACAATGTGTGTTCTATCGAATCGGTCAAAGCACTGTTCAACAGCATCCATAAGCTGCTGCGCACCCTCTATGTTTGCTTTCAGGCCACTTTCAATCATGTGTCTAAAATCCTCCTGACTGAAAATTTCCTGCTGGAAGAAGTCATTGAAAAACTGTTCTCCCTTATTGCTCAGTTCATATCCATCTTCTCGAAGCGCGTCATAGTCTATGAGGTGCAATACGCATTGTGCCTGTCCTAACCAGAGCGTTTCGTTGATTCCGATACGAATGTATCTTCTGCTCACCCTGTTTTTCCCTCCAAACGCATTCCCTGAAAGTCAGCAACGCCAAAACTCCCATCCTTGCACGGGTGACAAGCGTAGAGCGTTGGCTCCATGATCTCTTCCGGTTCTTTCTGCTCAACCGCTCTGCACATAATTTTCATTACAAAGCTGCGATTGCTTTTCTCTCCGCTGGTTGAGCACTCCACAAATTCTTCTCCGCACAAACGGCATTTGTAGATTGCATCAAACATCTTCATTGTCCGTTTCGTCCTCCACTTCATCCGGCAGATCATCGAATGTGTATCCGCTCTCTTCCTGTTCGCCAGTGTGGTTTTCAGCCAGCATAGCGACCAGCTCTTGCAGCGTTGCTTCCGCATATTCGTTCAGAGAATAAGACGTGACAGCAGCGCGTACTCTCATACCATTTTTTACCACATAGTACGTTCTTCCGTCAGCGCGTTTTCTTTGATAGTAGCGGATAAACCCGTTGTTCTTGATTTCGTCCTCAACCGGTGCAAGCTGCGACCAGCAGATAAGGCCGACCATGTGTTTATCTTCCGTTGTGACCGGGATAAGGATTTCTCCCATGTAGTAAATGCCGACGGCCATTTTCTTTACTTCTACTTCGCCCTTAACCGTGTCGTCCAGATTGAATCCGCTAAGATCGTCTTTATATGAGCTGTCATAGTCGTTATAGGCCACCTTGTCGATCATGGTTTCTTCACCGATCCCCAGCAGCGCACCCATCTGGCTGCGGTTCAACGGACGCGGGAAACCAGTTGCGCAGTAGATTGCAGACGCGGTTCCAATGTAAAAATCGTCGCTCGTTTCGTTGTAGAAAACATTGCAGACAAGCTGCCGTTTGACCATCTTGGTCAATCCCGAAAGTTTCATGTTCAAACCACCTTTCTGATAACTGCAAACGGCGCATATTCTGGGAACTGTTCATCTGCGGATTTCTCCGCTGCTTCACCGGCTGTGCGTTCCGTTTCTGCTTCAAATTCTCGACCGATGATGATGCACGGCGCAGTCACGCCAGCACCATTCCAACCGGCAACGCTGATGTAGTACCTGTTCACAAGTCCCGCACCTCCGTTACGCTGTCCACTTCGATTTTCTGGTACTGCGGGTAGTACAGGGCCGCTTCTTCTTTTGCCTTGTCCGCCGCTTCAAGTGCTTTCGGTGCTTCTATGCGGTACGGCAGATAGGCCGGTGTTTCCTGCCTATGGCGGTTTGCGTTGCTTCTTGCTCTGCTGCACCGCAGCATGACTAAGTATTTCGGCATTGTCCTTTCCTCCTGTTATTTTCGGGCATTTCCGGGCTTGAACCGGTAGGGGCCTATCCCCATGCTCACAGAATGGAGCCGCCGCGCCGGGCGGCTCCGGTAGGAGAAAATCAGTTGATCCCGTTGATGATGGGAATACTGCCATCACCGCCAACGTATGTAGGCAGTTCGCCGTTCCAGAGAGAATCGACGTTTGTGATCCGGTAGTATTCCAGCAGATTGCTATTCAGACTGTCGTTGAGTGCGCGGTTTGCTTCTGCCTTTTTCTCGGCAACGTACAGCTCCGCGTCCGCTGCGACCTTGGATTTCTCCGCTTCCGCATTGGCGGCGATCAGATCAGCGTCCGCCGTTGCCTGAGCTTCGACGCGGCGTTTCTCCGCATCGGTTTCCGCCTTTTCCTTTTCCTGCTGGGCTTTTACTTTGGCTTCAACAGCATCCGTAAAGGTATCGGTGAAGTCGAAGTTTGTGACACTGATATACTGCAAGTCGATGTTGTACTCTGCCAGCACTTCCCGCAGCTTCGTGTCCATCTGCGATGCAACGGCATCCCGGTTCGAGATCAGGCTGCTTGCATCGTAGTGGGCGACCACGGCCTTGACCGTTTCCTGCACACGGGGAGTAATCAGAGTGTCCTCGTACTTCTTGCCGACCGACTTGTAAATCGTCATGGCGTTCGCCTGATTGATCCGGTAACCAACGGCAACGCTCGTGGCGACTTCCTGAATGTCAGAACTGAACGCCGATAAATCCATGCTCATTTCCTGAACACGGTTATCCATCTTGACGATAGACTGCCACGGTGATTTGAACACCACACCAGCGTCCTTTGTGCCATCTTCGACTTTGCCGAACGTAGTCACAATGCCGGTGTAGCCGGTGGGAACGTAGGACACACAGGACACACCGATCAGGATAACGGCGACCACGCCGGGAATAAATGCTGCGGCCTTGCCCTCTTTGGACAGGAGTAGGACGGCCAGCGCAACCAGCGCGGCCAGCACTCCGATGATGAAAAAGATCATATTTCCTCGCTTTCGCTCATGTGCTTATGTACGGGCGAAAGCTACGGTGGGGTCTGACCGTGGGAGGTTCGGTTTCCACTTGCCTATAAGAAACTCACCTGCCCCTCAATTTTTTTCTTCTTCGGCTCTCTCGGCCTATACTTTTTGTTCTCGTCCAGAACGTCCACCGGGTTGAACTCAAAGTGCTTGCACTTGTTCGGATTTCTTATCTGCTTGCCCTCTCGCATTTCGTCTTTTGCTTCGCAGTAAATCAAATCGTCGTCATTCAGAACTGCCAGAGAACAATACCGGCAATACTGTGTCACTCTTTGTCCTCCGTAAAAATATCAGTGTACTTCGTGTACACCTTGCCATTATGGAAGTAGAGGTTATAATCGCACTGGGTAATGTACCACCAGAGCTTTTTGTGGTACTCCGTCAGCAGATCGTGGAGGTGATAGGTTTCCTTGTAGTTTTCATCTACCCGCTGGCGGAAAGAAAGCTCGTCAAGCTCTTTGCTGCCCGCCACATAACCGGCAATAAAAAGCGCATCCTGTTCGGTCATATTGTCGTCAACGACAAATACCACCCGGACAATCTCGCCAAACTTCCGTTTAATGTGGAGCAAGTCGTCGAACGTATGGACGTGATACACTACCCGTTCAAACCAATTAAGCGGGAAGTCTTGTACTTCCGGGCTGTCCGGGAGATAGCTCGTGTGCATTTCCAGCTTGACGTTTCGCCGCTCTGCCGTGTGGAAAAGGCCCTCGTAGAATGACCAATGATCTTTCCAATGGAACAGAGGATCGCCACCGCCGGACACCGAAACCCACTCCGGCCTTTCCTTGCAGAGCACCTTGTTGAGCGGTTCCTGTGTGCTGAAATTGTCCGTTTCGCTCATTTTCAGGCCGTTGTTTCTTACGATGCACTCCGGGCAGGTGTAATGACAGCCAAAGTTCGTAATGATGCTGACATACTTTCCGGGGTTTGCGTTGACGCAGCGCATCGGCGTAATTGCTTTTTCACTTTTCATCTTGTTCACCTATTTCATTGCCCCATACGTCCCATCCGGGCGACCGCTGGCGGGCAAAAAGTTCTATCCTCGGCACGTCGCCCAGCAGTTCTACAATCCGCCGTCTTGTTTCTTCTGGCTTCTTACTGTGTTCCTCTACTGGGGACTCTATAACTTGATGTACTGCATGGTTCTTGATCTGCGCCGCCGGTTTGAATCCGGGTGTTACTCCCAGCAGGCAAATCTCGGCGTTCGCTCGTGTATACGCTCCCATGCCCCAAAAGTTTGTGTTGCTCTTCCGGTTCTTCTTGATCCACACAAAGGCACAGGTCTTATACTCGAACCCCCATGCTTCCATGACGCGCAGGGCATCGGCTATCTGTGGGAATGTCGCCCACATGAAGCAC
>NZ_DAWCVJ010000086.1:0-9838 GCF_052358865.1 Faecalibacterium sp. | reverse complement strand
ACTTCCAGCGAGACCCTCAGCGCGGGCAGAAGCTACGCATTGGGGAATAGGCTGGTGTACCACTTGAGGGTAAAGCCGGTGAAGAGCGAGTAGCCCTTGCTCTGGTTGAAGCTGAACACGATCATATACGCGATGGGCAGGTACATGAAGCAGAAGAACAGGATGACATAGGCGCGCTGCATCAGACGCAGATGTTTCGTTTTCATCAGGACACACCCTCCATCTCATCCTCGTCGAAGCTGGACGTGAAGCTCATGCAGAGCAGCACGATGATCATCAGCACGAGGCTCATGGCAGAGCCGACGTTGAGGTTGTAGCTGTTGCCGAGGAACTGCATCTCGATCAGGTCGCCGATGAGCAGGTTGGAGCCGCCGCCCAGCATACGGCTGATGACGAAGGTGGATACCGCCGGGACGAACACCATCGTGATGCCGGTGCTGATGCCGGGCACGCTCATGGGGATGAGCACCCGCAGCAGGGTCTTGGTGGTGGAAGCCCCCAGATCCTGCGCCGCCTCCACGATGCTCTGGTCGATCTTGGTCATGCTGGTGTAGAGGGGCAGGATCATATAGGGCACATAGTTGTACACCATGCCCAGCACCACAGCGCCGGAGGTGTTCAGCATGGTGTAGGGTCCGAGGCCGAACACGCCCAGCACCGCATTCACGGGGCCGTTGACGCTCAGCAGGCCCATCCATGCATAGGTGCGCAGCAGGAAGTTCATCCACATGGGCAGCATCACCAGCATCAGCATGATGTGCTGCTTGTTGACGCGCAGCCGGGAGAGGAAGTACCCCACCGGGAACGCGAGGACAAGGCAGACGACCGTGGCGATGAGGGCCAGCAGCAGGCTCCGGGCAAACACCGAACCATAGCCGCTGATGCCCACCAGATTGTCCAGCGTAAAGCTGCCGCTGGCATCGGTCAGGGCGTAGTACACCACGATGAACAAGGGCACCACTGTGAACAGCACCATCCATACAAAGTACGGATAGGCCAGCTTCTTATCGTAAATCTTCATGCAGCCTCACCCCTCTGAACGCGCCATGATGTGGATCTCGTTGGGGCCGATGCGCATACCGATGGTCTCACCGGGCGTGCAGGCGCGGGTGGAGTGGATGAGCCACTCACGGCCCTCGCACTCGACGTGCATCTCGAAGTGGACGCCCTTGAAGATGACGTCGTTGACGACGCCCACCAGCTGGCCCTCCACCGGGGAGACCACCTCGAT
The DNA here is from genome assembly GCF_052358865.1 of Faecalibacterium sp. NCBI lineage: Bacteria > Bacillati > Bacillota > Clostridia > Eubacteriales > Oscillospiraceae > Faecalibacterium > Faecalibacterium sp. The sequence continues at coordinate 8,607 of NZ_DAWCVJ010000086.1, read as the reverse complement.
GTCCTCGGGACGGACGACCACCTGCACGCTCTGCTCCCGGGAAAAGCCGCGGTCCACGCAGGGGAAATCCACGCCCGAGAAGGAGACGAGGAAGTCGCGGTGCATCACGCCGTCCACGATGTTGGAGTCGCCGATAAAGTCTGCCACGAAAGCATTCTTCGGCTCATTGTAGATGTCCTCGGGGGTGCCGATCTGCTGCACCTTGCCGCCGTTCATGACGACGACGGTGTCGGACATGGTCAGGGCCTCTTCCTGATCGTGGGTGACGTAGATGAAGGTGATGTTCATCTCGCGCTGCAGACGCTTCAGCTCCAGCTGCATCTCCTTGCGCAGCTTGAGGTCCAGTGCGCCCAGAGGCTCGTCCAGAAGCAGGATCTCCGGCTCGTTGACCAGACTGCGTGCGATGGCCACGCGCTGCTGCTGGCCGCCGGACATCTGGCCGATGCTGCGGCGCTCGAAGCCTTTCAGGCCCACGACCTCCAGCATATCCCGCACCTTGCGGCGGATGGTCTCTTCGTCCATCTTCTTGAGGCGGAGGCCGAAGGCTACATTCTCGAAGACGTTCAGATGGGGGAACAGCGCGTACTTCTGAAACACGGTGTTCACCGGACGCTTGTAGGGCGGCACGCCCGTGATGTCCTCGCCCTTCAGCAGCACCTTGCCGGAGGTCGGCTCCAGAAAGCCTGCGATGAGGCGGAGGGTGGTGGTTTTGCCGCAGCCGGAGGGTCCCAGCAGCGTCACAAACTCTTTGTCATGGATGTCGAGATTCAGCCCATCCAGAATGCGCTGACCATCAAAGTCCACTACGATGTCTCGCAGTGAAACGATCACCGAGTTGTTCATTTTTTTCCTATATCCTCCTTGTAACTCAGATACGAAAAAAGAAGGGGTCTTTCGCCCCATCCCTCTTTCGCACTAGGGTGACTTTTCCCCGCACAACATCCATGACGACCGTAACATTGCGCAGTTATTCTGCCCTTTCTTGTCTATCTTAAACAATCTTTGTCAAAATGTCAATCGCTCTGCTGATGTTTGCCGAAACTTTGACCTGCATCCATCCATCTCTCGCTGCAACAAAAAAAGCTCTCCCAAAAGGAGAGCCGGCGCGTGGGCGCCTGAGCGGGCAGGGATGCTGCCCGGGAAAAGCCTATTTTAACTGCTCTGCGGTCTGACAGAGTGCCGCCACGGTCTGGCCGTCCACGGTGTAGACCGAGTCGTCCCCCGACACCATCATGTAATAGCCGTCGGTGCCGATGGCGTAGGTCAGGACAGCCGTGCCATCTGCTGTCGTCACCTCCGCCGTCACCAGCGGGTCATCGAAGCCGCAGGCGGAGGAGTCTGCGGCGGTGTCCTGCCCGGTGACATAGCTGGCCAGCGCGGCCAGCAGGGCATCCGTCTTGTCGGCATCCAGTGCAATATCCGGCGCATCTGCGAGCCGCCAGACGGTCTGATAGGCTGTGCTGTCGGCCCCGGTGGGCTGAGAGACTGCCTGCAGACTGACCACCTCGCCGCTCTGGAGGGTATAGCGCAGGGCCTCGATGTCCGAGACGGTGATGCCCGCCGGGCTGAACGCCCCGAACAGCCCGGCTTTGGTCTGTTCCATGCAGCGGAACTTGGCCGCGTCCACGGTGTAGACCGCGTCCTCCCCGTTCCGGCGGACGTAGACGTCGCCGGTGACAGGGTTCTCAGCCCCTACCGTGAGGGTGGTGCGCTCCCCCGCCGCCGTCACATTCACGACAAGCCGGGGCGCATCGAAGCCGTAGTCCTCACCGGGCTGTGCCTCGAGCTGGCGCTTTGCCCTCATGTCTGCCAGCGCGGTGCGGATGGTGTCGCAGGCAGAGTCGTCCAGATGGTAGTCCGGGTCCTCGGCCAGCGTCCACCCATCGCCGGGCAGAAGGGTCAGGGTCTCTCCTTCATACTGGACTGCCACCTGTTCCAGCGTGTCTCCGGTCACGTCCAGCAGGGGGATGCTCCCGTCCTTAGCCTCGCTGGCGGCCTGTTCGGCTTTCCGGTTCGCGTGGGTCAGCAGGGCCAGCGCCGCCCCGGCGGCGAGGACGAGCGCCAGCAGGAACGCAAGGGTGCGCTGTTTTGCTTTCATCGCCCTACCCCCTTTATCTGCGGCGGCGCAGCAGTACGACCACTGCACCCACGGCCAGCACAGCCGCCGGAAGGATGAGGACGAACACCAGCCCCAGCGCGGCGGCGGTGTGGTTCGGGATGGTGATGGGCGCAGCCTCCAGCGCCTTGGACTCCACGAGGGTCGTCCCCTCCTGCCCGGCCAGAGCGGCCGCACAGCCCTGTAAGAAGGTCACGTTGCCGGGGACGGTCTGGTAGACGGCCTCGTTGTCCATATTGCCGCAGTTGACCCAGATGACCTCAGCGCCGGTGGCGTTGTTGGAGGCGTAAGCCGCCAGCGTGAAGGGGCCGTCGGGGTCGCCCTCCTCCTGCCCGGCGGTGGTCATCTCGTAGCCTGCCGTCTTGCTGTAGGAGCTTTCCGAGCTGACCAGCAGAGGCTCGGAGGTGACGCCCTCCGTCTCGGTGAGGGTGATGCCCTGCGCCATCTGAAGCAGCACCCGGCGGCTGGTGTCGATGCCGTCCAGTGTGCCGCTCCCGGTGTCTTCGGCGTAATCGGGCAGCAGATAGTAGGGGTAGCCGCTCAGGGAGTGGCCGCTGTCCCCCTCCACCACAAGGCCCGGCGTCCGGCTCAGGCCAAACTCTGCCATCAGGGCGTCGAGGTTTGGGGTGGAGTAGTAGCTGTCGGTGGTGAGCATCAGGCGTCCGCCGCTTTTCAGATAGGCGCGGAGGGCCGACATCTCATCCACGAGACTGCCCGCCGTGGCAAAGTCCTGCTGCGGGGTGTTGACGATGAGCAGGTCGCAGTCGTCAGGGATGGCATCCGTCAGCAGGTCGAGGGGGCTGACCGCGAGGTTCTGACCCTCCAAGGCGTCGATGAGGGTGTCCGTCAGGGCCTGCTCGCCGTGGTTGGTGGTGTAGTAGGTATGGAGCGTCTCGCCGCTGGTGACGCGGTAGATGGCAGCGGTGAGCTTGTTTTCGCCTCCGAAGGTCACGCTGTAGCTGCCGGTGGCGTAGTAGTCGGAGTAGTCGTAATCGTAGAGGTCCGATGCTTCCAGCACGACGCTCTTCTCCCCCGAGACGAGGATGAGGCTGCCGTTCTCCGCCGACTGAACGCCATACTGGGCTGCAAAGGTCGGGTAAACAGCAGGGTCTTTCCGCTCCCACCGGATGTGGCTGCTCTCGGAGGCGTAGCGGTCCAGCAGCTTTGTGAGGATGGCGTCCTCGCTGCCCGTCTCGGCCAGATAATAGATGTTCACATCCTGCGTAAGGCCCCGGGCGATCTCCTTGGAGCTGTCGCTGAGGGAGTAAAGCCCCGCCTCCGAAAGGTCGAACTCGGTGTACTTCGCCGGGACAGCCCGGACGATGAGGTTGAGCAGGACAGCCAGCAGGATGGCCAGCACGGTGAAAGAGGCGGCGTATATGCCGCTTTTCAGGCGGAGGCGCTCCAGCGGGCCTGCGCTCTTTTTCTCGAATTTTTTCATGGTCAGTCCCCCTTTCAGTTCCAGCGGCGCTTCTCGATGCCCTGCGCCGTAAAGAAGAGGAAGAGCACCGCTGTCGTCAGATAATAGACCAGCGTGGGGATGGAGAAGCTGTTGTTGACGAACTCTTCAAAGGGCGCAAAGAGGCAGAGGGCGCTCAGCACGGCGCTGAAGGCCTCGGTGAGCCATGTGCTGCGCAGGAGGAACAGCGCGCTCAGACCGGCACAGAGGGCCGCGAACACAAAGCAGCCCAGCGTAAAGCTCCGGGTGCGCAGACCCAGTGCAAGGGATGCCCCCGCCGACAGGGCCGTAAAGACCACCAGTGCCACCGCGCTGCCCGCGTTGAACATACTGCGGAGGCTGGGCATCATATAGGCCAGCAGCAGGGCCGAAAAGCCCATGACCGCCGCGATGATCTGGTTCTCTGTGAGGCCGGAGCAGAACTCACAGACCGCGATGGCCGCACAGCCCAGCAGAAAATAGCACAGCAGCGCAGCAAAATTCGCGCCGCAGGCCGAGGCCGTGCTGCCCAGCAGCCAGAGCACCACGATCATGACACCGTCGGCCAGACAGGGCAGCGCGAATACGGTGCAGAGAGCCAGATACTTGCCCGCTACGATGCCCCACACCGATACCGGGCTGGTGAGGAGCAGCTGGTCGGTGCGGGCACGGCGCTCCTCGGCCAGCGAGCGCATGGCCAGCACCGGAAAATAGAGCAGAAGCATAAAAATGGTGCGGTAAAGCGTATAATAGCCGAAATCCGTCAGGCCGTAGCCAAGGTTCAGCGCCAGGAAATAGATGCCGGAGGCCGCCAGCAGAAAGGCTGTGAGCACATAGCCCATCATGCCGTGGAAAAAGCTGCGCAGCTCCCTCTTGTAGATGGCAAACATCGTCAGTCCTCCTTTTTGTCCGAAGCCGCTTCCGGAGCCGTCAGCGCAAGGAAAAGCTCTTCCAGATCCCGCTGCTCTTCCGTAAGGTCCACCACAGCGGCCAGATGCCCCTGCGACAGGATGAGTGCCTTATCGCAGACGGCCTTCACCTCGCTGAGGATGTGGCTGGACAGGATGACCGTGTGGGTGCGGCCCAGCTCCCGGATGAGGCGGCGCAGCTCGATGACCTGCGCCGGGTCGAGGCCCACCGTCGGCTCGTCCAGAATGATGAGCTTCGGGCTGCCCAGCAGCGCCTGTGCCACGCCTACCCGCTGGCGGTAGCCCTTCGACAGGCTGCGGATGAGTCGGGGCAGGACGTCTTCCAGCCCGGTGCGGCGGGCGGCAGACTGCACCTGTGCGGGGCGGTCAGCTTTCTTCACGCCCTTCAGCTCCGCGGCAAAGTCGAGATACTCGGCCACCGTCATCTCCGGGTAGAGGGGCGGCTGTTCCGGCAGGTAGCCCACGCAGGCCTTGGCGGCGTCGGCTTCCTCGGGCAGCGGGTGGCCCGCTACCGTCACCTGCCCTTCGGTGGCAGCGAGATACCCGGTGAGGATGTTCATGATGGTAGATTTGCCTGCGCCGTTCGGGCCAAGCAGGCCGTAGATGACGCCATCCTCCACCGTGAAGGACACATCGTCCACGGCGAGGCGGCTGCCGTAGCGCTTCGTAAGGTGAGATACTTCTATCACAAAAAACGCTCCTTTTTTCAAGAAGTTATTGGGAATGTCTGCATCATTCTAGCCCGAAAATGTGTCAGAAATAAGGTAAACCTGTGTGTGTTTCCAAATATTGCTTTTCTTGCGCTGTTTCGGCATTTTCTGCGCCCGGACGCAAAAAAGAGCGCCGCTCCCCGCAAGGGGAACGACGCTCTTGGATGACCAGTAATCGATGCAATTACTTACGGCCGAAGCGCTTGTTGAAGCGCTCAACACGTCCGCCGGAGTCAACCAGCTTCTGCTTACCAGTGTAGAAAGGATGGCACTTGGAGCAAACTTCGACGTGGATCTCGGGCTTGGTGGAACGAGTCTTGATGACGTTGCCGCAAGCGCAGGTGATGGTGCAGTCAACGTAGTTCGGATGGATACCCTGTTTCATTCTTTTCACCTCATTTCTGGTTCTGACTTATTGGGGCCATATTTAATGTATGTGCCCATCACAACCTTCAATATCGGCTACCCCCTCGAGCGGCCTTGGAAACGATTGCTTTAATATTATAGCACTCTCCGAAAAAAATGCAAGAGGTGATTTGAGATTTTCTTCCCTTTTTTCAGAAAAGTCCTTCTCTCCCCAGCTTTTTCGATAAGAAAACAGACCCGGCAGCATTTGCCGGGCCTGTCTCTGATTCCTCCAGCCTTGTCCGGGGTGGGCATCCCGGCTCCCGCAGGGCAAGCTGCCTTTCCGCTGAAAGCAGCCAACGAAGCCGGAAACCCGGACAAGGCTTATCTACATCGCATCCGAAAGACACGATGAAACAAATTTACTGGACAAAGTAAATGCCGTCGGCACCCTCCACATCCGAGATGGCGACCATGAGCAGCTCGTCCTCGTCCGTCCAGGTAAAGATGCAGGCGTAGCGCAGCTCCTCGCCGTTGTAGTCGAAGATGACGCCCACGCTGCCGTCGTCGAGATACTGGTAAGTGCCGTTCAGCGTGCCGCCGCCCTGGATCATCTTTGCGCCGCCTGCGGCATCAAAGGTGAACTGCAGCGTACCGCCGTATGCCGCCAGAGACTCGTCCATCTCGGCCTGAGTCATCTCGCCGCCGTCGATGTAGCCGCCGGCAAACGACCAGACCGTGTTGCTCATGTCCGGCGTGTCTGCCTGCGGAAGCTCCCACAAAGAGTTTTCCTCTTCCAGCACAGCTGCCGTAGGGGCCGCATCCACAGAGATGGCCGGCGCGGCCAGCACCGGTGTCGAAAGCGAGGCCAGAAGTGCCGCGCTGAGTGCAAAAGAAGTGATACGTTTCATAAAACTTTTCCTCCTTGTGCGATATTCGGAGAGCACATTTTGTCTGGTTCCAGTATACTCTTTTCTGCCCCTGCGGCGGGCAGTCTGACACGATTCGCCCCAAAACTGCTCTCAATCGACCCGGTTCACAAGGAAACGCGGAGAATGAAGCGCCCCTCCTGCACCGAAAAGTCCGAAAGCCCCTTGTACTTTTCTACGATGGCGCAGATGCTGCGCACACCGATGCCGTGTCCTTCGGCGTGGGTCACCGGCAGGCCGTTTTCAAACTGTATCCCCTCCGGACAGGGATTGACGAACTGCAAAAAGAGATGCCCGTTCTTTTCCCGGGCAGTAACTTCAATGTATACAGGGCCATTCTCCGCTTTCATCCTGCGGCAGGCCCGGAGCGCATTTTCCAGCGCATTGGAGAGCAGCACGCAGAGATCCGTTTCCGCCACGGAGATGAGCTGCGGGATATGAGCCTGAATGTTGAGCGGCACACCGCAGCTCTCCGACCGGCCTGCAAAGGACGAGAAGATGAGGTTCGCAGCCTCGTTCTCGCAGTAGATCGTCACCTTGCTGGCCTCTATCTCGGAGCAGATGCTCTGGATGTACTCCTGCGCCTGCTCTCCCCTGCCGTTCTCGATGCAGGCGGAGATGTATTGCAGATGGTGGCGCAGGTCGTGGCGGTAGGCGCGGGTCTGCTGCTGGGAGGTGCGCAGGGCCTCGATCTCCCGCACCGCCTGACCGACCTGCAGCTTGAGGTTGTTCCGGGTCTGCTCGAGCTGGCCGCGGGCGCTCTCCTCCGCCGAGAACCGGAAGATGAAAACGATATACATCACGCTGCTCACAAAGAACATGAACTCCACCGCTGCCTGATTGCCGTCGGCGAGGAGACTCGTATAGATACGGGTCACATAGTCAGAAAGGTAGCCTGCCAGCGGCACCACGCCGAACTGCAGCTGCATAGAGCGCGGATAATGGGCAAAGCTGCGGGCCGACGGCGCGACATAGCGCAGCAGGGCGGCCAGAAGCGGCAATGTGACCAGCATCTCAATGGCAGGCTGCAGCCAGTCGGCGGGGGTCGGCATCAGCGCGACCACCAGAAGCGCCGCCCAGCGCCGGAGCTGACAGCACAGATATGCCGCCAGCACCGAGATGGTGGGCCAGAGCCAATCTCCGCTGAGGACGCCGAGGATGACAGCAAGGGGCAGATGGGTCGTAAAGGGATACAGCTCCTGCATCGCATCCCAGCTCGCCCCGAAGGTGATGGCCCCCTGCAGCAGGAGGATGGCTGCGGAGCCAACCGCCAATATAATGCAGTTCTTCTTCGTCCAGCTGATGTCACAGAACGCTGCCGAGAGCACGATGCCGAACAGGGCCACGACGATGCCGTTCGGCACGGTAAGCACGTTCACTACATGACCACCTGCTTTCGGTCAAAAATATAGCTCAGGTAGCGGTTTTTCAGCTCCGAATATTTTCCGTGGGGCACCGGCACCTCGGCTCCGTCCTGCATCGTGATGGAGCGGGCTGCGATGTTGGCGATGTACTCCATATTGATGAGGAAGGAGCGGTGGGGGCGGAGGAAGTTCGGGTAGGGCACGAGCTGATCGCAGAGGTCGTCCAGCCGGCCCATGCTCTCCAGCACGACCCCGCTGTTCAGGTGGAAGGTGAGCGTCCTGCCCATCACCTCGCAGTAGACCAGCTTTTCCAGCTCCACCCGGACGATGCCGCTCTTGCTGCGGAGGATGAGGCTGTGGGTCTGCTCTTTGCTGCAGGCGGCACAGGCCGAGTCCATCAGGCGGAAAAAGTCCTCCTGCCGGATGGGCTTGAGCTGGTAATACCACGCATCCACCGCATAGGACTCCACCGCAAACTCCGGGCTTGCGGTGAGGAAGATGATCTTTACGTTGGTGTCGTGCTCCCGAACCTCCCGGGCCGCCGTCATCCCGTTCTCGCCCGGCATCAGAATATCCAGCAGCATGATGTCGAAGCGTTCGCCCTTCTCGATGTCTGCCATCAGCTCCACCGAGCTTTGGTAGGATGTATGGACAAATTCCTGCCCACGGGCAGCGGCATATTCATTCAGCAGCTCTTGCAGCTGCGCGATCTCTGGGGTTTCGTCGTCACAGAATGCGATATTCAGCATAGGGGGATTTACACAGGCCCTTCTGTT
>NZ_DAWCVJ010000085.1:0-9927 GCF_052358865.1 Faecalibacterium sp. | reverse complement strand
ACCTCGACCTGACCCTCTCCCGCCCCCAGTTCGAAATGATGACCGGCGACCTGCTGGCCCGGACCGTGGCCCCTGTGCAGAACGCGCTGCGGGACGCCGGCATCTCGGCCTCCCAGCTGGGCAAGGTGCTTTTGGTCGGCGGCAGCACCCGGATGCCTGCCGTCGAGCGTCAGGTAAAAGAGCTGCTGGGCTGTGAGCCGAGCCACAGCCTCAACCCCGACGAGTGCGTGGCGATGGGTGCCGCCGTACAGGGCGGCCTGTTGCAGGGCGGCGGCAAGCTGGCCGGTGCCACCGGCGCAGCAGCGCAGGGCCTCGTGCTGATGGATGTCACCCCTCTGACCCTCTCCATCGAGACGCTGGGCGGCGTCGCCACCCCCCTCATCACCCGCAACAGCATGATCCCCACCCGCAAGAGCCAGCTCTTCACCACGGCCCGCCCCATGCAGACCAGCGTGGAGATCAACGTCCTGCAGGGCGAGCGGCATTTTGCCCGGGACAACAAGAGCCTCGGCAAGTTCAAGCTGAACGGCATCCGGGCCAGCTTCTCGTCCAAGCCTCAGATCGAAGTCACCTTTGACATCGACGTCAACGGCGTGGTCAAGGTGTCGGCCAAGGACCTCGGCACGGGCCGGGAGCAGAACATCACCATCACCGGCAGCACCAACCTCTCGGAGAACGAGATCCAGCGCGCCATGGCGGACGCCGCCGCCTACGAGGCCGAGGACAGCCGTCGCAAGGAGCGTCTCGATCTCCACAATCAGGCCGAGGTGCTGGCCTATAAGGTAGACGAAGCTCTCTCGAAGTGCAAGAAGGAGCTGGACAAGGAGGAGAAGAACCGCATCAAAGCCGATGTGGCGAACCTCCGCCGCTGCCTGCGGAAGGATAAGCCCGAGAAGATGAACGAGACGGAGGAAGCGAACCTCCGTCAGGCCAAGAGCCAGCTGGAGGCCAGTGCAAACCACCTGATGCTCCTCTATGCCTCGGAGCAGGGCGGGAGCGGCCCGGACGATACCATCTGAACACACAAGAAGGCCCGCTGCGATGAATGCAGCGGGCCTTCTTGCTGTTCGTATCAGTGGAAAAGAGGAGAGAAAACGGTTCGTTTGCGGCTCAGCGGCCGACGATGAGGTCGCGGCGGCTGCGGAAGCCCACGGTGAGGCGGGCGCTGCTGCCGAGGTGGCGCAGGGTCACTTTGGTGCCGGACTTCTGGCCCTCGCACAGGAGGGTCAGGTTCAGGGTGGTGGAGGTCTTTCCGGTCTTGAACACCAGCGTGCTCACACCCTGATCCAGCAGGGCCTGCATATCGAGGATGGTGGCCCGGAAGGTGGCGTTGTCATCCGGAGCGTCCAGCGTCAGCACCTGACCCTCCTGACGGGCGGTATAAAGCACCTGCTTGCCCAGCAGACCCTTGACGGTGTAACGGGCCTCGTGCTTTTCCTCCGCTGCGTCGGAGATCATCATGACGTTGCCCTGAATGGGATTCTCCACCGGGGAGGCGTAGCCGCCGTAGTTGGGGTCTACCTCCCCCACCGGAACGTCAGAGTGGAGGGCGATGTCGCCCTGCGTCATGACGCTCTCGGCCTGCGGGGGCAGATAGCCCGCGACGACCGTGTCATCAGCAGCGAAAGCGCCCACGCTCATTGCAGCGGTCATGGTCAGCAGAGCGGCCGCAGCAGCGGCACGGCGTGCAGTGTTCTTGTTCAGTCTCATATGTCGTATCCTCCTGTAGGGGGATGACCTCTCCGTCAGCACTGACGGAGGGGGCTTCCCAAATCACTATCTTATTTGCGACACGGCGCATCAGAAAACCGCCGTATCTGTAATGAATACGGATACGGCGGTCGGATTATTGCAGCGCTTTCCTTTTATTTTTCATCTGAGGCTTTTTCTTCGAGGATGGCCATGAACTCGTCGCCGGTGATGGTCTCCTTCTCGTAGAGGTACTTTGCCAGCTCGTCGAGCTTGGCCCGGTTGTCGGTCAGGATCCGGATGGCCTTTTCGTGCTGGGCCTTCACCAGCTCCACGACCCGCTGGTCGATCTCCCGCTGGGTCTGGGCCGAGCAGGCCAGCGAGGTGTCGCCGCCCAGATACTGGTTGTTCACCGTCTCAAGGGCCACCATGTCGAACTCCTTGCTCATGCCGTAGCGGGTGAGCATGGCGCGGGCCAGCTTGGTGGCCTGCTCGATGTCGTTGGATGCACCGGTCGTGACCGACTGGAAGGCCACCTCCTCGGCGGCACGACCGCCGGTGAGGGTGGCGATCTTATTTTCCAGCTCTTCCTTGGTCATGAGGTAGTGGTTGCCCTCTTCGACCTGCATGGTATAACCCAGTGCACCCGAGGTGCGGGGGATGATGGTGATCTTCTGGACGGGAGCGGAGTGGCTCTGGAGCGCCGCCACCAGTGCATGGCCGACCTCATGGTAGGCCACGATGCACTTTTCCTTGTCGGTGAGGATGGAGTTCTTCTTCTGGTAGCCTGCGATGACCACCTCGATGCTCTCCTCAAGGTCAGCCTGCGTCACGCTCTTGCGGCCCGAGCGGACAGCCCGCAGAGCGGCTTCGTTGACGATGTTGGCCAGCTCTGCGCCGGAAGCGCCGGAGGCCATCCGGGCCACGGTGTTGAAGTCAATGCCGGGGGCAAGCGCCACCTTCTTGGCATGGACCTTCAGGATCTCCTCGCGGCCCTTGAGGTCGGGCAGCTCGACCGGCACACGGCGGTCGAAGCGGCCGGGACGGGTCAGGGCGGGGTCGAGGGAGTCCGGGCGGTTGGTGGCCGCGAGGATGATGACGCCGGTGTTGCCCTCAAAGCCATCCATCTCGGTGAGCAGCTGGTTCAGGGTCTGCTCCCGCTCATCGTTGCCGCCCAGCTGGCCGCTGTTGCGCTTCTGGCCGATGGCGTCGATCTCATCGATAAAGACGATGCAGGGGGCCTTTTCCTTCGCCTGCTTGAACAGGTCGCGCACCTTGGAGGCACCCATGCCCACGAACATCTCCACGAACTCCGAGCCGGAGATCGAGAAGAAGGGCACGTTGGACTCACCGGCCACGGCTTTTGCCAGCATGGTCTTGCCGGTGCCCGGAGGGCCGACGAGGAGGATGCCCTTGGGCATGGAAGCACCGATCTCTTCGTATTTCTTAGGGTCGTGCAGATAATCGACGATCTCCTGCAGATTCTCTTTGGCCTCGTCCTCGCCGGCCACATCCGCGAAGCGGATGCCGTGGGTGGACTGGACATAGACCTTGGCGTTGGACTTGCCCACGCCGCCGAACATCATCGAGTTCGCGCCGCCGGCCTTCTCCATCAGCTTCCGGTTCATAACATTGCCCAGCCAGACGAAGAGGACGATGGGCAGCACGAAGCTCAGCAGAAAGCTCATCAGCGGCGAGGCCTGCTCGACGATCTCGCTGGAAAACTGCGCGCCCGCGTCGTAAAGGCGCTGGGTCAGGTCGGGGTCGTTCATGAGGCCCGTCTTGTAGACCTGCGTTTCGTCTTTATCGGTAAAAAGGATCTGGTTGGATTCCACATCCACCCGGCCGATGTCCTTCTCCTCGGTCATGGACATGAAGGTGCCGTAGTCCACTTCCTTGATCTGCCGTTCGTTCATCCACGGCACGAGCACGAAGTTGAGCAGCATCAGCACCAGCAGCACGATGGCGTAATAGATGGCCAGCGGCTTTTTGGGGGTCTTGACTTCTTTCATGGGGTTCCCTCCTCGCCCTCTCCGTCTGCTTTGCAGCCACCTCTCCCACGGGGAGAGACACTGGCGTGCCGGGCAGGCTGGAGCGGGACGACCAAAGCTTATGATCTCGGAAACGGCAGTGCCCTGCAGTTCCCTGTGAGTGTGATAGTAGCATACCACGACGCCATTTAAGAAACCAGCGTTTCGAGGGTAACTTTGCAAAAACTTCGCAGATTCTTAACAAAGAAGCCCGCCGGATGCATTTTCCATCCGGCGGGCTTTCCCTGCCTTTTATCGCCCTGCGGTTTCCCGGAGGATGAGATTCAGCTTTTGGCCTTCAGCACCGTCGGCTCAGCGGGCGGCGGCGTGAGGGTGGAGTGGGCCAGCACGAAGGCAGCGGCCCGGCTGGACGCGATGCGCTGCGCGGCGCGGCGGCGGTCGTTTGAGGGGAAGGTGTGCTCCCCGTCCCGCTTGTCGTCCCAGTGGGCCAGTTCTTCTTCCACCTCGGCCTCCGTGGGCCAGAGCTGCTCTCGCTGCGCCACCAGCAGCAGGCCCATCCGGCTGCGCAGCTTGCGCTCCGCCTCGGTGTGGAGCCATGCGCGGAACTCCTCTACGGTCTGGCCCTGCACCTTCAGATACTGGTCGAAGTTGATGCCATTGGCCTGCATCCGCAGGTTGAACTGACGCTGTTCGGCAAAGTAGTTGCCCGCCACGAGCTGCTTGGGCAGCGGGCCTGTGACCTGTGTGCCCAGCTGGGCGATGAGGGCCTGTTCGGCCACGGCGCGGGCCTGCTGGCAGCGCTGGGCGTAGATCTCCTGCGTCACTCTGGCCCGGAGTTCCCGCCTGCCCTCGGCATCGGCGGCGCGGTCCTCGTCGCCGTGATTCCGGTTGATCTCCAACTCGATGGTCAGTTCCCGGATGGGCCGGGGCTGGATGGGCTGGACAAAGCCGGTGTATTCCCCCAGCTCCAGCGGCGGCAGACAAAAGAACTGCGCTCCCACCCGGAATCCCTCGGCCCGGTTCACCGCCAGCAGCTCAAAATCCGGATCTGTGACAGGCTGCAAGCCATGCTCCGCCATCAGCTGAGCAAACAAGGGCGAAAAGCCCTCCAGGATCGCCCGGTTCACCGCCGCCGTCAGCAGGTCATCTTCGTCCTGCGCAGCCCCCGGGGCGGCTCTCACGGCCTGCACGGCTTCTTCCAGCTCTGCCGCCGTCGCGGAAAAGACCACCCGGCAGTCGCCCGGCTCCGCCATTCCAAAATGTTCGAGTTTCATCTTTCTTTTCCCCCTCTCAATGGACGATGCCGGCCATCAGCACCAGCAACACGATGCCCAGCACGATGTACAGCACTTCCGCGCCCAGAACGGACTTATCGCCCTTGACGTACATCTCGGCGGGGTCGTCCGGGTCATAATAAAGGGTGACGACCGCGCCCTGCTCCAGCTCTCTGCCCTTTGCGGGCTTGGGATAATGGAGATGGTGGATGCCGCCTGCGGTGGAAAATTCCAGCAGATAGGCTTCACCGTCCCGGCTCTGCACCGTGCCCGCCACTGCGGCCTCTACTTTTTCGCCCCGGGTCATGAGCCTGCGCCGACGCGACCAGCTCCGCCACGCCATATAGAACATGATGCCTGCGCCGATGAGAAAGATAATGATATTGAACATCTGTAGTTTCCCTCTTCCGTAAATAGTCCCGCCGGGCCGCCTGCCCCGCAGGGGGTGATATTTATTGTACCATATCCCGCCAGATTTTTCGCCCCATTCGGCCTATACGGAATGCAACAATTTTCGCCCGAAAATTTGTAGCATGATTTTTGAAAAAAGTGCTTGACTTTCTCTGCATCCGTGGTATAATAATCATCGTTCCGAGCCGAACGGCCACGAACAAAAACAGAATATGCGGATATGGCGGAATTGGCAGACGCGTTAGATTCAGGTTCTAATCGGGGCAACTCGGTGGAGGTTCAAGTCCTCTTATCCGCACCATGACGAATGTTCTTACAGCATTTAGCTGTCAAAGAACATTCGTCATTTTTTATTTGCTAAATAGCGACATCACAGGGGGCGTAGTTTACAACTACGCCTTTTCTTGTATTCACCGATACATCGGGTGTCGGTAAAGGAAGTGCGCTTGGAATCTCGATGGTGCCCACGCAGTTGTAGTGAATGCGGAGCCGCTGCTCCCATACACCGTTGACCTTTTCTGCATTGAACACTTCGATTTTTTCAACCAGTTCATTCAGCATCCGGGGTGTCAGCTTTTTTGCTCTGGTGTACTTGCGAACCAGACTGATGAACATATCCGTTGTCATGGTGCGGCTGCTCTGCTTTTCGATTTCGGAGCGGAGCTGTTTGATTTTCTCGGTCAGCTCCTTTTGCTCGTCCTCATATCTCCGGGACATTCTGGAAAAGCGTTCATCAGAGATCTTGCCGGAAACATTGTCCTCATAGATGCGCTCAAAGAGGCCGTCCAGTTCTTCATCACGGGCAAGAAGTGTTTTCAACTCTTTTTCTTTCAGCTTGCGGTCGGTTTCATCCGCCTGCTGGGAGTGCCCGATAACAGCTTTCAAAAAGTCGTCCTCATAGAGGCTGGCAAACTTGGTCAGCCGCCGAATTTCGCCCAGCACCACTTCTTCCAGAAAGTCTACCCTGATGTAGTGGGTGGATTGGCAGGTGCCGCGATTGCCCTTGTAGTTGGAGCAGTTGAAATACTTGATTTCCGGGTTGCCCTGATTGAAGTGGAAATGCAGATTGCAGCCGCAGTCTGCGCAGACAAGTAAGCCAGAGAACATATTGTGTTCTCCGTTGCTGGTACGACGTTTGCGCATTTTTCCGCGTTTCTGCTGTACCTGCTCAAACACGGCACGTTCAATAATGGGTTCGTGAACATCTTGGAACACCACCCAATTTTCCGGGTCGTTATGAATCCGCTTCTTGTTCTTGTAGGACTTGGAGTAGGTTTTGAAGTTCAGAACATCACCACAATATTCCTGCTGGTACAGAAGATGGGTAATCGTGGAGCCATTCCACTTGGTAGCGGGCCGTATCTTGCTCCTTCCGGGACGGCCGATGCCTTTCTGAATCCAGTAGGCCTGCGGCGTCAGGATGCCTTCCTTTTCAAACTGGGTGGCAATCTGTTCCGTGCCAAAGCCCTCCAACGTCATATCAAAAATGCGCCGGACAACTTGTGCAGCTTCTTCATCAATGACCCAATGCTTAGGATTGTTCGGGTCCTTGATATACCCATAGGGCGGAAGTCCCATCGGTTCGCCGGAGTTGCCTTTGATTTTATTACTGATACGGCGTTTCTTGCTGATGTCGCGGGCATACCACTCATTGAACAGGTTTCGGATGGGTGCCAGTTCGTTTTCTCCCTCGGCCGTGTCGATGTTGTCCGAAACGGCAACAAGTCGGATGTCATGGTCCGGGAAAAATTCTTCTGTCAGCCGTCCGACCTCAATATAGTTTCGGCCCAGACGGGAAAGGTCTTTGACGAACACAGCGGCGGCTTTCCCTTGTTCAAGCTGCTGCATCATTTCAACGAAACCGGGACGGTTCATGGTCACGCCGGAAATGCCATCATCCAGAAAGTGAACCAGATTGGTATAGCCTTTTTCCTTTGCAACTTTGGTGAGCAGCTTCTTTTGGTTGCCGATGCTGTAACTCTCGCCTTCCAAATTATCATCACGAGAAAGACGCTCATAGAGAAAAGCGGTTGCTTCACGGGATTTCTTGTTACTCGACTGTTTCATACTCGCTCCTTTCTTGGGACAGTCGAATAGCAAATTCACTTGTACACCTATATTATAACACAATCCGCTTTCTCTGTCCGCTGCCTCCCGAAAGGTCATTATAATTTTTCGCTTTCGGATTTCATCAGCCGGAGAAGAACTTCTCCTAAGGTCTGGGAGCTTTCTTCTTTGAACACCGGCTCAACGATAAAGGAGCGATTGCCAATACGATAAGTCGAATCCAGAGTAAGCATCTCTGGATTTTTTGTTTTTTCAGGGTTTGTCTTTTTCGCTTGCATCGTAAAAATCCCCTTTCTTAAAAATCAAAAAATGAGCCAACGGATGGCTGCTGGCAGCAGCCCACGGGAATCTCACCCCTGCATTCCTCATGCAGCCCTACTCATTGCCTGCGACGCTCTGAACGCTCGGACTTTGACGGTAAGGGAGTATCAGCCTGCCTGTATGTCATGGCCCGCAAGCAGCCGCGCTTGCATTGCGGCGGGGTGGAAATCGCTCCGCTTTTCAGAGAAAAGCATCGTGGCGCACCCGCCGTCCGGCTCGATACAGACAGCAACGTATCCGTTTGCCCTATGATGCACCGCCATTGTCCTGCGGGCATATTTTTCAAGGTGCTGTCCCGAAACGTGGAAAGGGTCAGACCGTTTCGGCTCTGGTCACAATAGAGGAAATAAGTTTGATTTCCAGATGGCGTTTCATGTACTCGTCTATGCACACATGGGGCTGGCCGTGCTTGTCGTAGAGAATGCCTGTACAGAGCTTGTTGATATAGCCTCTGTAATGTCGCAAAACCTGTTCAACTGCATCGGTGTCCCCAGCGCAGGCAGAGCGAATCACCGAGAGCGGTAAAAAATCTCTGCTCGTGTGTTCATAGGAGTTCATTTACGCCTAACCTCCCTCCGGCAAGTGCGCCTTTAGTTCTTTTCGCAACTCATTCAGCGTTTTTGTCCGGTGGCGCTGTACAGCACTCCGGGACATTCCCATGAGGTCGCCAATCTCGCCATCGCCCAGTTCCAGAACGCAAAACAGAATCAAAATGCTTTGTTCTTGCTTTGGCAGAGCGGCAAACGCATTGGCAACAAGTTCATTGTCGATGTGCAGATCACAGCCGTAGGATGAAAATACAAATTCTTCACTTGGATAATGGTCTACACTCGTGAGCTGCCCCAGTTCTTCCAACGAAAGAACGCTGAATGACTTTTCACGGTCAAGCAGACGTTTCTTATTTCGGTGATAGTTCCGGGCCTCATTTCGCAACACCGCTTTGCAGAACGCATCGAATCGGTACTGTTCGCCATCGTTGCGAGGAATAGCTTCCATCTTCTCACCCCCTTTCCGTGGGGATGTCGGGTGGATTTTTCCCTTTCCGCTAATATGACACCTGAAACACCCGATTCTGCCCGCTTTTTTGAAAATTTCCAAAAATATTTTTGAAACAGGCAGCTTTTCAGGCGGCAATAGAAAAGCTCAGCAGACCGAAAACGGCCAACCGGGCATAATGGCAGCACGAAACGCGCAGTGGCTACATCGTATAGTACATAGCAAAAGCCCTGCTGACCCTGTGCGGGAGCAAGGCTTTTTTTGACAGTTCAAAGCTAGGCGTTCGATAGAATATCAGGCGCATGGCGGCATCCTCCTAGCGGCCGCCATACGGACGATGAAACGCGCTGATAAGCAAAAAGAACCGGCGGCCCTGATTTTCTCAAAAGCCGTCGGTTCAAAATAGGTACACAAAATCACCTGCTCAAACCAACGGCTTTTTATTTCCCCTTAGTCGGGGCAGGCTCATGTGCTATATGATTGTTCTTTCTTAAAGGCGTCTTTCAGCCATTCATAGATTTCTGCGCTAATATCGCATTCGATTCAGCAGGTATCACCCCTGCCGCTTTATTTTCTATCAAGCCGATATTTTTTGCTCTGCGTTCCACATAGCAGCATATTTTCCGCCTTTTGCAAGCAATTCTTCGTGTGTTCCCGATTCAGCAATCTGTCCATCACCCATTACAAGGATTTGATCTGCATTTTTGACAATGGAAAGGGTATGAGCAATCATTACCACTGTCTTTTTTTCTTTTAGCAGATTGGCGATGGCCTGCTTTACGGCAAGCTCATTTTCAATATCAAGAGATGCGGTTGCTTCATCCAAAAGCAGGATAGGGCTGTTTTTCAGGATAGCGCGGGCTATTGAAATTCGCTGACGCTCACCGCCAGAGAGAAGATTTCCATTCTCGCCAGTCAGCGTATCGTATCCCTTTTCCATCTTACGGATGAAGCTGTCACAGTTGGCTTCCCGGCAGGCAGCCTCGATTTCTGCGTCCGTAGCATTAGGACGGGCGTGTCGGATATTATCCCGGATGGTATCATCAAAGAGAAATACGTCTTGGTCTACCATAGAAACTTGTTCCAGAACCCGCTCGGCGGCTACATGGTTAATGGGCTTACCTCCAATAGAAATCGACCCGCCCGTTCCTTCGTAATAATTTGCAATCAGGTTCAAA
>NZ_DAWCVJ010000084.1:0-9990 GCF_052358865.1 Faecalibacterium sp. | reverse complement strand
TGCCATCACCTCGGTGTTCGCCGTCCAGTTCCGCCACGATGAGCAGTTCGCCGCCGGCAGCGTCGTCCTGACCACCCTGCTGAGCATCCTGTTCCTGCCGCTGTGTGCGCTTGCACTTACGATGTTCTGATGCCCTCTCAGGCGCTTCGCGCCAGATTCCCCTTTTTGTCGCTTGCGCGACATCTTCCCCCGGCCGGGGGAAATCTTTCCTCAAAGGAGTAAAAACCATGTCCGATATTACCATCCGCAACGCCGCCTTAGCCGATGCGCCCCGCATTCTGGAGATCTATGCCTACTACGTCGAGCACACGGTCATCACCTTCGAGTACGATGTGCCGTCACTGGCCGAGTTCGAGGGCCGGATGCGGGACATCATGCAGAAGTACCCCTACCTCGTCATCGAGCGGGACGGCCGCATCGAGGGCTACGCCTACGCCCACGCCTTCGTGGGCCGCGCGGCCTACGACTGGGCCGCTGAGCTGACCATCTACCTCGACCACGATGCCCGGCGCGGCGGACTGGGCCGTACCCTCTACGAGACACTGGCTGACCGGCTCAAGGGGATGGGCGTCCTGAACCTCTACGCCCGCATCGGCTACCCGCAGAAAGAGGACGAATACCTCACAAAAAACAGTGCCCAGTTCCACGCCCATCTTGGCTTCACCCTCGCGGGCACCTTCCACAACTGCGGCTACAAGTTCGGCCGCTGGTACGATATGGTCTGTATGGAGAAGATCATCGGCGAGCACAAGCCCGACCAGCCGGATGTCGTGCCGTATCCGTATTGACCCCAAACCAAAAAGCAGGTGCATCCAATCGGGTGCACCTGCTTTTTTGCTTTATTTGTTCTCCATCTGCTCCTTATGGTATTGCAGCGTATACAGCTGATAATACCGGCCATGGGCGGCGAGAAGCTGTTGATGGGTGCCCTGCTCAAGTATTTTGCCGTGAGACAGGACGATGATATTGTCCGCGTGCTGGATGGTGGAGAGGCGGTGGGCCACGATGAGCATGGTGCCCACGCTCCGCATCTTTTCGAGGGAGTCCTGAATGAGCAGCTCCGTCTCGGTGTCGATGTTGGCGGTGGCCTCGTCCAGTATCATAACGCTGGGCTTATGGAGGATGGTGCGGGCAAAGCTGAGCAGCTGGCGCTGGCCCGCCGAGAAGTTGTTGCCCCGCTCCCGCACCTCCTCGTCAAGGCCGTGCTCCAGCTTGTCGATGAAGTGGTCAGCGTTGACGTACCGGCAGACCTTCATGATCTCGTCGTCAGAGATATTCTCTTCCCGCAGGACGATGTTGCTGCGGATGGTGCCCGAGAAGAGGAACACATCCTGCAGCATCTGGCCGAAGTGGCGGCGGAGGGAGGAGATCTTGATCTTCCGGATGTCGATGCCGTCGATCAAAATTTCGCCCTTCTGGAACTCGTAATTGCGGCAGATGAGAGAGAGGATGGTGCTCTTTCCCGAACCGGTGGAGCCGACGAAGGCCACCGTCTGGCGCGGCTCGACATGGAAGGAGACGCCCTGCAGCACCCACTCGCCGGGGACGTAGCTGAACCAGACGTCGCGGAACTCGATGTCCCCCTTCACCTCGTCCAGTTCGATGGCATCGGGGGCGTCGGTCATCTGGGGCTGGATGTCCATGATGGAAAAGACCTTCTCCGAGGACGCCAGCGCCGACTGCAGCCAGTTGAACTGCTCGGCGAGGTTCTGGATGGGGGTGAAGAACTTGGAGATGTACATATAAAAGGTGACGATGGTGCCGCTGGAAATGGTCTGCCCGAGGAAAGAAACATGGTCCAGATGGCCCATGCCGCCCAGATAGAACAGGCAGAGGATGGAGCTGATGTACAGCATATACACCAGCGGGCGGAAGACGCCGAAGACGAAGATCTGCTCCTGCGTGGCCTTGGCGAGGGTCTGGCTCTTCTGGCGGAACTCCTCCATCTTCTCGTCCTCGCGGCCAAAGATCTGGGTGACCTTGATGCCCGAGAGGTTCTCGGAAAGATAGGTATTGATGTCGGTGGTGGCGTCCTTCACCTTGCGGTAGGCACGGCGGGAGAACTTGCGGAAGATGACCGTGAAGAGGAGGATGAAGGGCACGAAGCAGAGCACCATCAGAGTCAGGGCGTAGTTCAGACAGAGCATCGCCGCCAGAATGCCCAAAATGACGAAGGCGTTCTTGGTCAGGTTGACCAAGAGGTTGGTGAACATCATGGAGATGGCGTTGGTGTCGTTGGTCACACGAGTGACCAGCTTGCCCACCGGGATGTCGTTCAGCTGGCCATGGGAAAGGGACTCGATGTGGGTAAAGAGGTCTTCGCGCAGGTCGGAGATGATGCGCTGGCCCACCCGTTGCAGGATGACCGCCTGCAAATAGGTGCTGCCCATCGAAAAGACCAGCACACCCCCATAGACGGCCACGCTGACGTAGAGGCTCCGGAGCGCGAAATCGCCCCCTACAAGCTCTTCGATATAGCCCACGATGAGGGGCGAGGCGATGTCATAGGCGATGGAGAAGAGGACGAGAAAGCCCACCACGATGAACTGGTTCCGATAGGGCTTGGCGTAGCCGAAGAGGCGGCGTAAAATCTCGCCGTCGGCCATGCTGCGCTCGAAGCCCATGGAGGTCTTCTTATCCTTGACGCAGACGTAGGCGATGAGCAGCAGCACCGACACGGTGCCGATGACGCCCCCCACCAGAAGAAGCGGATTCAGACTCATCATGCGTTGCCACCTCCCGCTTCGTCCTCAAGCTTCTGCAGATCGACCATCCTGCGGTACTCCGGGCAGGAGGCATAGAGCTGGTCGTGGGGGCCGACGGCCTCCACTCTGCCGTCCTCGAGGAAAACGATCTTGTCCAGTCCTTCCACCGTCGAAATGCGGTGGGCGATGAGCAGGGTGGTCTTTCCGGCCCGGCTCTTTTTCAGGTTGTCCAGAATGATCTTCTCCGTCCGGGTGTCCACCGCAGAGACGGAGTCATCGAGGATCAGGATGGGCGCGTCCTTCAGCAGGGCACGAGCGATGGAGATGCGCTGCTTCTGGCCGCCCGAGACGGTGACGCCGCGCTCGCCGAGGACGGTCTCATAGCCGTCCTTGAAATCCACGATGTTGTCCCGGACGTCAGCGAGACGGGCCGCCCGCTCGATGTCCTCCGGAGAGGCTTCGTCCACACCGAAGGCGATGTTGTGGGCGATGGTGTCCGAGAAGAGGAAGTTGTCCTGCGGGACATAGGCGCAGGCCTGTCGCACCGAGCGGATGGAAACGCGGTTGACGTCCTTTCCATCCACAAAGAGGGTGCCGTCAGGCACATTGTAGGTGCGGAGAAGCAGGTCCACCAGCGCCGTCTTGCCTGCGCCGGTCTTGCCCACGATGCCCACGCTCTCGCCGGGGGCGACGGTGAAGGAGATGTCCTTCAGCACATCGAACTCACCATCGGGGTAGCGGAAGGTCAGGCCGCGGAACTCGATGCCTCCCTTCGGGGATTCGAGGTCGGGCACGCCGTCCCGGTCGGCCACATCAATGGGGGCGTCCAGCAGCTCGGTGATGCGGTTGAGGGAGGCCTTGCCGCGGGAGGTCTTCTCGATGAGCATCGAGATGGCCATAATGGGCCAGACGATGGCCTCAAAGTAGCCGATGTACTCCACCAGCTGGCCCGCGTTGAAATTGCCCTTGTAGACGAGGAAGCCGCCGTAGCCAAGGATGACGCAGACCACCGACTCCACGAAGAACGTCACCAATACTTCAAGTAACACCGAGATGCGGGTATACTCCACGTTGACCTCTTCGTTTTCTTTATTGAGCTTCCGGAAGGCGATCAGCTCCTTCAGCTCCTTGACGAAGGCCTTGATGACCGCAATGCCGGAGAAATTCTCCTGCGCAAAGTCGGACAGAGCCGAGAACGCCTGCTGGCGCTTCTCCCACGTTCTGGTCATGGTCTTGCCCATTACCGTTCCGATGGCGAACATAAACGCCGCCGGGATGAGGGCCAGCAGGGTCAGGCGGGTGTCCATCCGCCACATTTTATAAAGGGCCAGCAGACCCAGCACCAGCGCGTCGAAAAACATCAGGATGCCATCGCCGAAGCACTCCTGAATGGTGTCGAGGTCGTTGGTGTAGAGGCTCATGAGGTTGCCGACCTTATTCACCTGATAATACTGCTGCGACAGGCGGCGGCTGTGGTCGAACATCCGCTCCCGCAGGTCGGCCTGCACCCGGATGCTGGTGCCGAAGAAGCAGATACGCCACAGAAAGCGCCCCACCACCATGAACAGCACGATCCAGACCATGGGCAGGCAGATGTGCTGGAAGAGCACCTCTCGGGTAAAGGGCATCGTTTCGCCCTTCACCACCACCTGCCCGAGGTTGACGCCGTTGATGACCAGCCGGTAGAGCTGGGGCACCAGCAGCTGGATATAATCCACCATCAGCAGCGACAGGATGCCCAGCAGCAGCGTGGGCGCATGGCGCAGGTAATAGCGGTTGATGTACTTGCCGAAGATCACTGTTTTTCCCTCCTTTTCCCAGAGCACAGAGGCGAGCCGACGCCCGCGGGCAGAACTCCCGCAGGCGGTCAACCCGCCTCTGTTTGTTGCACGACAGCCCCAGTATACGGCCCGGGACACAGAGTTGTCAACATCTGCTGCCGGAAATGTTGAAAAAAAGCCATCGTCGTGCATCACTGCACAAACGATGGCTTCATGTTGGAGCGGCCGACGAGGCTCGAACTCGCTACCTCCACCTTGGCAAGGTGGCGCTCTACCAGATGAGCTACGGCCGCAGATCCGGTGCAGCACTGCACCGTTTGGGGATGCCTCCGATCGGAATCGAACCAATGACACGGGGATTTTCAGTCCCCTGCTCTACCGACTGAGCTACAGAGGCGCACCGGACGATGATTATTATACCTGAAATTTCGATTTTGTAAAGGGGTAAATGCAAAATTTTTTGAGAATTTTTGAATTTTCTTTATTTTTGCCGTGCCATCGACCAAAATAAGACAGACTTTTTCGGCGGCTTTGGGAGGGTAGGAGGAAAGGAGCAGAATGAGAAAGAAGAATTGACATTGGCTACAACCTATGGTTTAATGAAAAGGAATGACAAAAATCGCTTTTTTCCCGACAAGGGGAGATATATACCTATATATAGCAAAAGCGTTTGAGACGGCCCCGCAGCAGACCATTCCGGGGCCGGGAGGAGCAGCATGGCAAAAAAACAGGAATATGGCAACGAAAGCATTACCTCGCTGAAGGGCGCGGACCGTGTGCGCAAGCGCCCGGCCGTCATCTTTGGTTCGGACGGCGTGGAGGGCTGCGCACACTCCATCTTCGAGATCGTCTCGAACTCCATCGACGAGGCCCGCGACGGCCACGGCGACACCATCAACGTCACCCGCTGCAAGGATGGCAGCGTCATCGTCGAGGACTTTGGCCGCGGTATGCCCGTGGACTGGAACAAGGGCGAAGAGCGCTACAACTGGGAGCTGCTTTTCTGCGAGATGTACGCAGGCGGCAAGTACGGCGAGGGGGAGGATAACTACGAATTCAGCCTCGGCCTGAACGGTCTGGGACTCTGCGCCACCCAGTACGCCTCGGCATGGATGACCGCAGACATCTACCGCGACGGCTTCCACTATCATCTCGACTTCCAGAAGGGCGAGAATGTGGGCGGCCTGCACAAAGAGCCGTTCAAGGGACGCCGCACCGGCAGCATCATCCACTGGAAGCCGGACGACGAGGTCTTTACCGACATCGACGTGCCCGGCAGCTACTACAAGGATGTTCTCCGCCGTCAGGCCGTCGTCAACGCGGGCCTGACCCTCAACTTCACCGATGAGAAGGAGAAAGACCCGGCCACCGGCAAGCCTTGGAAGGAGAGCTGGTGCTACGAGCACGGCATCGCCGACTACGTCGCTGAGACGGCGGGCGAAGACAGCCTGACCCCGGTGTTCAGCTGCGAGAGCGAGGCCACCGGCCGCGACCGGGACGACCAGCCCGAATATAAGGTGAAGATGAGCGCGGCGTTCTGCTTCTCCAACAAGGTGCAGATGTTGGAGTATTACCACAACTCGTCCTGGCTCGAGCACGGCGGCAGCCCGGAGCACGCCGTCCGCACGGCCTTTGTCTACCAGATCAACAAGTATCTCAAGGACAAGAACCTCTATAAGAAGGGCGAGAGCGCCATCAGCTTTCAGGATGTGCAGGACTGTCTGGTCTACGTCTCGTCCAGCTTCTCCACCCGCACCAGCTACGAGAACCAGACCAAGAAGGCCATCACCAACAAGTTCGTCTCGCAGGCCATGACCGACTTCCTCAAGCACTATCTGGAGGTCTACTTCCTCGAAAAGCCCGACGAGGCCCAGAAGATCTGCCAGCAGGTGCTGGTCAACAAACAGAGCCGTGAGCACGCCGAAAAGACGCGCCAGAGCATCAAAAAGACCCTCACGACCCAGATCGATCTCGCCAACCGGGTGCAGAAGTTCGTGGACTGCCGTACCAAGGACGCTTCCCGCCGGGAGCTGTATATCGTGGAGGGCGACTCGGCTATGGGCGCGGTCAAGACCAGCCGCGACAGCGAATATCAGGCCATCATGCCCATCCGAGGCAAGATCCTGAACTGCCTCAAGGCCGATTATGCCCGCATCTTCAAGTCGGACGTTATCGTGGATCTCATCAAGGTCATGGGCTGCGGCGTCGAGCTGGGCGGCAAGCACAATAAGGAGCTGGCCACCTTCAACCTCGACAACCTCCGCTTCAACAAGATCGTCATCTGTACCGATGCCGATGTGGACGGCTACCAGATCCGCACGCTGGTGCTCACCATGCTCTACCGGCTGACCCCCACCCTCATCAACGAGGGCTATGTCTATATCGCAGAGTCGCCGCTGTACGAGATCACGACAAAAGACCGTACCTATTTTGCCTACACCGAGCCGGAGAAGGCCACCTTCCTCGAGGAGATCGGCGACAAGAAATACACCATCCAGCGCTCGAAAGGTCTGGGCGAGAACGACCCTGAGATGATGTGGCTGACCACCATGAATCCCGAGAGCCGCCGCCTTATCAAGGTGATGCCCACTGACGTGGAGCGCACCGCGCAGGTGTTCGACATCCTGCTGGGCGACAACCTCGCCGGACGCAAGGAGCATATCGCCCAGCACGGCGCGGAGTATCTGGATGATCTGGATGTGTCTTAAAGAGGATAGAAAATGGCAAAGAAATCAAGCAAAAAGACCCTGAAGCCTGTCCGCCCCCAGCTGGGCGAGGGCGTCGAAATACTGAACGCTGGCAGCGTGCTGGAAGACCCTATCACCCGCACGCTGGAAACGAACTATATGCCCTACGCTATGAGCGTCATCGTCAGCCGCGCCCTGCCGGAGATCGACGGTTTCAAGCCCGCCCACCGCAAGCTGCTGTATACGATGTATGAGATGGGCCTCATCAAGGGCGCCCGCACCAAGTCGGCCAATATCGTGGGCAGCACCATGCACCTCAACCCCCACGGCGACGCCGCCATCTACGACACGATGGTGCGCATGGGCCGGGGCAACGAGAGCCTGCTGGTGCCCTTCGTGGACAGCAAGGGCAACTTCGGCAAGGCCTACAGCCGGGATATGTCCTGCGCCGCAGCCCGCTACACCGAAGCCAAGCTGGAAAGCGTCTGCGAAGAGCTGTTCCGGGACATCGACAAGGAGACGGTGGACTTCGTGCCCAACTACGACGGCACCACCACCGAGCCGACCCTGCTGCCCGTGACCTTCCCCACCATTCTGGCCAACAATACGCTGGGCATCGCCGTCGGCATGGCCTGCAACATCTGCTCCTTCAATCTGGCGGAGCTGTGCAACACCACCATCGCCCTCATGAAGGACGCCGGCCACGACATCGCCACCACCATGCCCGCCCCAGATTTCGTGGGCGGCGGTCAGATCTTATACGACGAAGCCCAGATGCGGGACATCTTCGAGAATGGCCGGGGCAGCGTGAAGGTACGCGCCCGCTACGCCGCTGTGCCGGGCGAAAATATGATCGAGATCACCCAGATCCCGCCCACCACCACGGTGGAAGCCATCATGGATAAGATCGCCGAGCTGGTCAAGACGGGCAAGGTCAAGGAGATCAGCGATATGCGCGACGAGACCGATCTGAACGGCCTCAAGCTCACCCTCGAC
Source organism: Faecalibacterium sp. (assembly GCF_052358865.1). Classification (NCBI taxonomy): domain Bacteria; kingdom Bacillati; phylum Bacillota; class Clostridia; order Eubacteriales; family Oscillospiraceae; genus Faecalibacterium; species Faecalibacterium sp. The sequence goes on along the minus strand of NZ_DAWCVJ010000084.1, from coordinate 1,821 downwards.
CTCAAGCGGGGCGTGGACGCGGACAAGCTGATGGCCAAGCTCTTCAAGGCCACCCCGCTGGAAGACAGCTTCAGCTGCAACTTCAACATCCTCGTCTCAGGCCAGCCCCGGGTCATGGGCGTGCGGGAGATCTTGCAGGAGTGGACGGCCTTCCGGATGGAGTGCGTCCGCCGCCGCACCTACTACGACCTCCACGGCAAGGAAAAGCGCCTCCACCTGCTCAAGGGTCTGGCGGCGATTTTGATGGACATCGACAAGGCCATCCACATCATCCGCACCACGGAGGAGGAGACGGAGGTCGTGCCCAACCTGATGATCGGCTTTGGCATCGACGAAGTACAGGCCGACTATGTGGCGGAGATCAAGCTGCGCCATCTCAACCGGGAATATATCCTCAAGCGCACCGGCGAGATCGAGCAGCTGGAAGCCGACATCGCCGACCTGAACGACATCCTCGCAAAGCCCGCCCGCATCCGCAGGATTATCATCAAGGAGCTGGGCGACGTGGCAAAGAAGTACGGCCAGCCCCGCCGCAGCGAGATCCTGTACGACCTGCCCGAGGAAGAGGGCGGCGCCGAAGAAGAGGCCGTGCCGGATTATCCCGTCACCGTCTTCTTCACCCGCGAGGGCTACCTGAAGAAGATCCCGCCCCAGAGTCTCCGCACAGCCGGTGCCCACAAGCTCAAGGAGGGCGACGAGATCATCCGGCAGGTGGAGACGCGGAACAATGTGGAAGCGCTTTTCTTCACCGACCGGCAGCAGGTGTACAAGGTGCGTCTGGCGGAGCTGGAAGACGGCAAGGTGGCCCAGATGGGCATTTATCTGCCGGGCCGGCTGGGTATGGACGAGGGCGAAGCCATCCTCTCGATGGTCATCACCTCCGACTACAGCGGGCAGATGCTCTTCTTCTTTGCCAGCGGCAAGTGCGCGAAGATCCCGCTCAGCTCCTACGCCACCAAACAGAACCGCCGCAAGCTGCTGAAAGCCTACTGCGACAAGGAGCCGCTGGCGGCGATGCTCTTCCTCCCGGAGGAGACGGAGCTTGCCATCCGCACCAGTGCGGGCCGGATGCTGCTGGTCAGCACGGCGCAGATCGCCGCCAAGGCCACCCGCGACAGTCAGGGCGTGGCGGTCGTGACCCTGAAAAAGAACCAGACCATCGCCTCCGTCGTCCCGGCGGATACGCTGGAGCTGGCCAACCCCCACCGCTACCGCGTCCGCAGCCTGCCTGCGACCGGTGCGCTCATCCGGGCGGAGGATGAAGGGGAGCAGATGACGCTGCTGTGATTTTATAATTTATAAGATAAACGGGTTCGCGCGCTGGTGGCGCGGGGCAGAGCGCTCTTACGCTAGGTTAATGTTCTCTTTTGCGTGCCAAAAGAGAACCAGAAAAGCACCAGCGATTTCGACGCGCTGGATCCACGAGAAAGGGACTGCTCGCCCCTTTCAGACCCCGAAGGAGAAGTCGAAACGGAAAAAAGCTAGCCGCTTCGCTAAACGCTTTTTTCTCGTTTCTCCGACTTGCTGCTTCGCAGCTGGTGTTACGCCCTTGCAGGGCGTGAAGTTCAGCGGCGACGTGAAATCTTCGGCGGAGCCGTAAATAGGAGAAGCACAAAAAAATGCGCAACAGCGACGACCGCCGCCTGCGGCGGATACAGGGAGGAGCTGTTGGGGCCGCGGTCAGCAGGACACGAGTGCCGCTCAAGGCACGAAGTGGACGCTGGGCACCGCAACCCGTCTTAGCGAAGCGGCTAGCATTTTTGGGCTTCGACTTCCTCTTTGGAATTGTTAAGGGCGAGCAGCCCTTAACTCGTTGCGGGG
>NZ_DAWCVJ010000083.1:0-10096 GCF_052358865.1 Faecalibacterium sp. | reverse complement strand
GAGTACAGAATTTAAGGAGGTTCGTTATGAAGAGGTTCGTATCATTAATTCTTTCAGTGTGTTTTTTGTTTTCGATAAATACTGTGTCTTATGCTGCTAACATAAGCAGCCGTAAAGCTAGCAATCCTGTTATTCAAAGCATGAATGATAAGTATCATGTTGATTTTTCGGGAATGTCGATAGATGAATTAAATAAGTTTATCGATAAGATGAAAGATGAAGATCAAACACGTGCATCTGGAAATTTGTTAAATAATACACAGCTTGCATGGTTGGCAGCTGCGCAAATTGCACGGGATAAGGGATATGAATGTGCGGCTCTTATGGTTGAATTCTCTGTATATAATATTGACTATTCTGAGAGTGTGACGGATTCTTCGACGCCATTGCTTGACAAGTTAAACACGACAACAGTTTTTAATAATTATAAAAACAAAGTACTTAATAGTGGCTTGAAAGATTTTAGTGGAGGAAGTTGGTCTTTTACAATTCAAAAGTCTGATAATGCAGATTTATTCTATGCATTGCATAGGGTAAGCACCTCTGGAACAGGCTTCATGATTGGTAATTCTATAATGTATTACTTGATTACCGTTCATGACACATTTGATTTTGCATATGACAACAACTATGACGACTTGTTTACTACTACAGTGAACAATTGGGCTTGGTTGTGCCAGCAGACGCATGTGTTGAATCCCATAGAGATAAATCTTAGCACGGCTATTGGATAAAAAATCAGTGGTATTTATTTTTTTGCGAAAGTAAAAGTTGAAATCTAAAATAAGGATGGCTCTAACGTATGAAAAATTTTACGGAGGTGTTTCCAATGCAGAGCAACTGATGTATAAGAAATCTTGTGTATACTCTAAAAGTAAAGAAGGAAAATTAAAATAGCTAGTGAAAAAATATCTCGTAGAATTTTTTTGAAAGCAAGTGGGATTGTGGCTCTTTCTTCAATGGAGCTTAACTCTGGGCTGACTGCTTTTGCAGATAATCAAAGTGATGGAAGCAAATCTCATATCGAGAGATACCATAGATACGATTTTGATACAAAAGAAGAATCTATAGAGGAAATTATAGTTGAAACCAATTCCTTCACGGATGGAGAGACAACTGCAGGCTATTTTCCAAATGGAAAGATTTCGGATATTGATCTATCCGATCTGTATGCGATTATCGGAAGCAATGATATCACTGTTGTTGATAATCCAACGGCAACACCATATTGTAGTACGGTATGCCTACAGATAACGACCAATAATGGAGGGACAAATTATGGTTCTGGATTTATGATTGGGCCTAATGCACTTGCAACAGCAGCACATAATCTATACAGTATAAAGGAAAAAGCCTACGTTAAGTCGGTAAATGTCGCACCTGCTCGATCTGATAATAGTAAACCTTTTGGAAGCGAAAATGTATCGGCAAGTTCGATGATTGTTAGTGATTCTTATCTTGCTGGAACAAGTTCGGAGGATTGGGCGATTATTACGCTCAAGAATAATTTAGGAACGAAAACGGGATGGCTTGGGTTACATTGGCAGTCTAGCAATTATTCATCATCACAGTTGGTGTATGCTTATGGCTATCCGAGCCAAATAAATGGTGCCGATGCGAGATATCGGATGTGTAAATCTTCTGGGTATATTAGAAGTCAGACTTCAAAATATCTCAAGGGCGATTGGGATTTGACAGGTGGCTTTAGTGGTGGTCCTCTTGTAGAATATATTTCTGGAGCTGGGTATGTAGCTATCGGAATCCATAAAGATGGAAGCACAATTGATGGTTCTTCATATCCAACTTCTTATACAGGGGCATTGAGAATAACACAATCGCTTTATACGCTGTTCCTTTCATACAGAGGTTGATAAAATGAAATGCAAACGGAAGATTATGGTTGGCATAGCATTTGTGGCAGTGGTTCTCTGCATTCTATTTCAATCGAATACATTCGGAAGAAAAAAATCGGAACTTATAATTGAAGAAGTTGACCTGAAGAACAATTGTATTTATGCGACTGCAAAAAATCAATTATATGATACGGATGACAATTATATAATTTATGGCGTATCAAACTACTTGAAAGGAAATCTTCAGTTGTCGTATCTTAAAGAAGGCGAAAGCATTCTTGTGATATCAAACGGTAAGGTGTTGCTATCAGATCCGTATCAATTTGATAAAATATACAGTATTCAACTGTTGCAATAGCGTTTCATTTTCTCAATAAATAATATAAGCTATTTACAGCTGCCTCCTCTGTTAAGTGGTGGTGCAGTGCTTATTCTCAATAACGATGCGATTGATGAAAATGATAGACCTTTTTGGAATTTAGAATTTTCTCAATAATCAAGCCCCCAAAATGGCAAACTTGAAATCATCGAGAGATACATAAAATATAGGGTTAAATCGACTTTCGTGTCGAAAAAACAAGTGCTAGAAATAGCAAAATTCATTGAATTTTAGAATGACATTTATAAGAAACCAGTAGATTTGCCTGATATTTGTGATTTCTTTGACCGTTGGGCCATTGATTTTGCACTACATTGATTTTGCACTACTATGAGCAAAGGAAAAACTTAAAATAAGCAAACAACCCGCCATTTGCAGCGACTGCAAGTAGCGGGTTGTTTGGCCTATTTAGAGGTTAGTCTTTCAGTTTGCCATGGTCACAGCCAAGTGAGAGATAATGCTCAATCTCACCACTCAGCACAAGCTGGACGCACTCCAAGGGCTTGTTGTATAGTAGCCAATCAAGTTCAGCTCGCTGTGCCGGGGTATTGCCGTATTCGTCCTCGATGGCAAGGCAGTCAATGGCAATGGCAGAGCCATCAGCGAACTGGGCTTCCGCTCGGTTGGTGTCCATATTATAGTGCCAAGAACGTGCTTTTTGAGAACTATTCTGGTCAAAAATTCGATTTTGTTTCATTTGAATGCCCTCTTTGATGCTTTTATGATTTAGTTTTTTGACGAGATGAGGTCTCTTTTTTCTTTCTCTTGAGTCACCCAACCGCACTATCCTGCATCCGTAGCGCAGATCACGCTCTCAACATCCGGGCGGTGCATGAGCTTTTTCAAAATGCCAAACTGCTTTTTGGTGCTGGCAGACACAAGGTATTGCCATTTCTCTGGCAGAATAGGCAGGTCGGCCACACTCCATTTAACGTACTTGGCATCGTAGACATTGGGCGGAGCCAGCTCCACCAGATGACCAATACACCAGCTCACCAGATAGCCATTGCCTTCAAAGTAGCCGTCTTTGCGGCTGGTAGCGCCAAGGACTTTTGCATAGGACATAGCGACAGATGGCTTTTCTGCTACAACTAGAATTGAAATAAGCGTTCCCTCCAATCTGTTTTCATTTGGATATGTACGGCGGCAAAACGCCGCCTTAAAATCAGATGGGTTCGGTATCCTCCTCGCCGGCTTCTTCCGGCTCATCCTCCACAGGAATCTCAAAATCGCCCTTGTCCTCGGTGTAGTTTGCATCGGGGTCAAGGGCTTCTTTTTCGGCCTGCTTTTTCTGCTTCTGCTTTGTGAAAGCATAGAAGCCGCCGCCTGCTGCCAGCGCAATCAGCACGACCACACCCAGAAAGCCCGATGCGATCTTTGTGACCTTATTTTCCTCGGGCTGTTCCGTGCCGGATGCTGCCGCTTCTTCGGCGGCTTTCTTGGCTTCTTCCTCGGATTTCAGCCTGTCCCGTTCCGCCTGCGCCGCCGCTTCCTTTTCGGCGGTATAAGCGTCCGCATCTTCTTCCTCCATAAGAGCCAACAGGTCGGCTTCATCCACAAGATTCATAAAGTGGACGGTCTGCTGCCCCTTGGCGTTGCGGTCAATCACCAGATAGAAAGTCGCACCCGACTTCGACACCAGTGTAATGAACTGCTGTCCGCTGCCATCGGAATAGTTGGTGTGGTAGTCGTCCACCAGCGTCAGATTGCCCTCCGGGGTCAGGGCACCAGCGGTTTCGTCCGTGATGGTGACAACATCCTCCTCCACCACTTCCGGCAGAATCGGCTGCTCCACGGGGGCGGCTTTGCCCTCAAAGGCAAAGGCAGGAGCCGCCATACCAGCGCACAGTGCCGCCGATACCAACAGCGCCCCAAGTTTCTTAATCTTCATCTGCACCGACCTCCTTCTCAAAAGTTGCACCCACAGCAGACAGCGTAGCCGGGTTCGGGGTGGCGGTAGCCGACTGCCGTAGCAGGGCGGCGAGCTGTTCCGGCGTAACCTTTGCAGTTCGCACCATCTCGTTGACCTCGGCGGAATCCTCCTCCTGAATGCGCCGCTCCAGAATCTCGATACGATTATTCAGTTTGATGCGGCGTTCCTTCTCTTTTGCCAACATCGCCCGCAGCTTATCCGATTTTTCGCTCATAGTAATTCCTCCAATCATTTTGAAAGCCGTCCGAACCCGGCGAGATGCTTCTCCCAGTAGGACGAGTGAATGTTTGCGTACTTGATGGGGTCTCCGGCACTGACCATCATGCCATTGCCCAGATAGATTCCGGTATGGCTCATGCCGGGGGTGTCGTAGGTGCCTTTGAAAAAGACCAAATCTCCGGGCTTTGCTTCGGCCTCGCTGATGTGCTGGCTCTTATTCCACAAGCCGTTGGCGGTAGTGCGCCCCACATCGTAGCCGTTCTGGTTATACACCCAGCAGACGTAGCCGGAGCAGTCAAAGCCTGTTTCCGGGGAGGAACCGCCCCAGACGTAAGGCGTGCCCACATACTTTTGGGCTTCCTTGTAGATGGCGGCGAACTCCTCATCCGTCAGGGCTTCTGCCGGAACCTGATAGTCGATGCCCGGCGAGCCGGAACCATCGGAGCCACCGGGCGGCAATCCGCCGTTGAACAGATAGGGTCTGCCGCCCAGCGTATCCTGAAAAATCTCGTACCGTTTCCATTGGTCGGCATTCAATTCTTCCCGGATAACGACTTCCAGCCCTTTGTTCACCAGCTTTGTGTGAAAAATGCGGTACTCATAGGGCACCTGCGTGGGAACAGGGATTCCTGCCGGGCTGATGACCCAGACGGTCTTATACCGTATCTGCACCTCCACCCATGTGGTCAGCTTGTACTGCTTTTTGAAGGTCTCTTTCAACTTGCCCTGCACCTCCGACCGGGTATAATCGTCATACAGAGTCGTGAGAAAAGAGGTCAACTGCCATGGGTCATGCTCGATGGGATCAAGATGGTACTGGTACTCGTTGTAGCCGGGGTGGTCGGTGGGAGTGCGCTTGATCTTTTTGTCCAGTTCCTTCTCCAGTTTCTTGTAGTCCTGTTCTGCACCCCGGATATCCCTGTCCTCGGCAGAGTACATGGTCTGCCCGGACACCTGTGTGCCGCCGGAAAAGAGGATGCCGCAAGACGAGAAGCCGGACATCACCATGAGGATGAGCAAAAGAAAAACGCCCACGATCACCAGAACGTGTGCGTTGCTCTTGGCGGCATTCGCCAGCCCTTTCACGGCAGTGCTGACGGCAGTTTTGCCCTTTTCTACCGCCTGTTCCATGCTGGACCGGGCGGCAGATGCACCGTTGGATGCCGCTTTGCCGCCTGCGGTCTGCGCCGCCGTGCCCGAACGGGCAGCGGCATAGTAGCTTTTGTGGATTTCTTGCCGCTGTTTCCAGCGGGAAAACCAGTTGGAGCCGCCCTCGCCGGTGCAGGATGCGCCTGCATCTTGTGCCGAAGTCGGATTCTGTGCAGAAGATCTTGCGGTTTTGGAGCCTTTCTTGCCCTGTATCTTGGCTTTCTTCTTGAGCTTCCGGGCATAGCGGCTTTTGGAAATATCACGGACATTTCCTGCCGCTTTTTCGCCCTCGCTCAACGCCTGCACACCGACATTTTCATCCTCGTACTGGTCAACTTCGTGATGCACCGCAGACCGGGCGGCATGGGCAGCGTACATCTCCCGCTTCTGCGCCTTACTCAACCGGCTCAGTTCGTCCGGGGTCAGTTCCGCCTTGCCGAACCGCAGGTGCTGGTTTTTTTCGGCGGTCTTTTCTGCATTGGTTTTCAGTTTCTTCTTTCTGGGCACCGTCTGCTCTACCTTGGCTTTTTTCGGGGGAGAACGGGTCTTTTTTGCGGACGTTTCCTCTTTGATGTTCAGCTTCGGTTCACTCATTTCTGCGCGCCCTCCGAGACTTCACCCAACTTGGTGGTCATAATGCGGTAGAGTTCCAGATCGGTGGGGAAACGGTCCACAAAGGGCAGGATGACATTGCCGAAAAACAGCAGCCCTTCGCCCTCGCCGGAGTGGGTGACGTAGGAAAGCTGATGGGGCGAAATATTGAGCTGCTTTGCGAGGATCTGCCGGTCTCCTGCCGCCTGATTCAGCATGATGATCATGTCGCTGTTCTCGAAAATATTTTCGACCTCACGAGAAGAAAGAAGGTCTTTCACGTTTTGGGTCAGCCCTGTGGGAATACCGCCCCACTTGCGGAAACGCTTCCAGATCTCCACGGAATACGCCGCAGTCTGCTCCTCTTTTAAGAGGAGGTGCATCTCATCCATATAATACCGGGTGGACTTTCCGCTGCTGCGGTTTGCCGTGACACGCCCCCACACCTGATCCTGCACAATGAGCATACCAAGTTTCTTCATCTGCTTGCCCAGTTCCTTGATGTCGTAGCAGACGATGCGGTTATTGACGTTCACGTTAGTGCGATGATTGAACAGGTTCAGGGAGCCTTTCACATAGATTTCCAGTGCCGTGGCAACATGGTGGGCTTCTTTCTCGTCCTGTTGGAGCAGGGCATTGTACAAGTCCTCAAGGATGGGCATATTCTCCGGGCAGGGGTCGGCAAAATATTTGCGATAAATCAGATGCACACAGCGGTCGATGACGGTTTTCTCCACCGGCAGCAGCCCTTCTTTGCCGCCCACCACCAGTTCACACAAAGAAAGAATAAAGTCAGCTTTCAGGGAAAGCGGGTTATCTTCCTCCGAATAGTTGGCGTTAATGTCCATCGGATTGATGAACTGGGTGCTGTTGGGGCTGATTTTGATGACCTGACCTTTCAAACGATTCACCAGCGGCGAGTATTCGCCTTCGGGGTCGTTGATGATAATATCATCGTCCGTCACCAGAAACGCATTGGCAATTTCACGCTTTGCTGAGAAACTTTTGCCGGAGCCGGGAGTACCCAAAATCAGGCCATTGGGGTTCTTCAGCTTCTTCCGGTCCACCATGATAAGGTTGTTGGACAGAGCATTCAGCCCATAGTACAGGCTCTCTTTACCGGACTGATACAGTTCCTGCGTGGTGAACGGGATGAAAATGGCCGTGCTGCTGGTGGTCAGCCCTCGCTGAATTTCGATCTGACAGTCTGCCAGCGGCAGGCTGCTCATCAGCCCCTGCTCCTGCTGAAAGTCAAGGCGGCACAGGTTGCAGTTGTGCTTCTGTGCAATGCTGGATGCCTGAAAAACGTTGTTTTCCAGTTCCTGCTCTGTGCGTCCAGTGTTCAGCACCAGAAAAGTGACGAGGAACATTCGCTCGTTCTGGCTCTGCAATTCTTTCAGCAGGGCTTTGGCATCCCTGCCGTAGGTCGCCAAATCCGACGGAATGATGTCGATATCATACCCGGCACGGATGGCTTTCTTCTGCTCCTCGATCTTGCTGCGGTCCAGTTCCGTGATGGTGCGCTTCACGGTCTTAATGGCACGGTTCTGGTCAACAGACTGAATGTGCATGGTGACGATCTGGCTGGAATCCATGTCCAGAAAATCCTTCAACAGCTGGTCGCTGATGTCGGATGCCGTGATGCTCAGAAAGCTGGCAGCGCAATAGATGCCGCCCATCTGGAAGGTGCGGCTGTTCTTGAAGGCAAAGGCGGTTGGTGCGATGGCATCCTTTACGGAAAGACCGCTTTTCACAAGGTCTTTCCAGTCAAAGTGGAACTTGCTGGCACCGTCCATGTTGAACATATCGTGCATGAGTTTCAGCCGCTGGACACCGTTCAGGGGCTTTGCCTGCACCCCCAGTCGGTGAAAGTTGTTGAGCAAATCGTTCTGGATGTGGTCAAGCCGCGGCTTGACCTGCGCCATGCTTTCGCCCTCCACACCGAAGGTGATGAACTTGGTCTTGGTCAGACCATTATTGCCCTTGGCAAGTTGCTGGCGCAGCATCTGGCTGTACTCAGCACGAACATCATCGAAACCATCTCGCTGGTACGGGATACGGATGCTTTTCTCAAACTCGGTGCTGTCGGTTGCCATGTTCACAAAGGACAGTTCAAATTTGATGGAGCTGTCGAAGAAGTTCAGAAAACTGCACCATTCCTCAAAAATGGCGGTCTTGTCCTCCTGCTGCGCCAACTGATAATTGATGTCCTGATACTGGATGGTGCGGGTGTAGTAGTTTGCTTTCACCCGGCAGGTGCCATCCTCAAACATCCGCTGCATGGGGATGGACTGCTGGGCGGTCCGGGGAACAGCAGGCTTTGCTTTCTGCCTGCGCTTCTGCGCAGACTGGGGTTTGCTGTGCTTACCGGTCTTTTTCCAAAACGGAATCATAGGTTGCGCCTCCCTTCATCAAAATCGCATAGTAGTTGTTGGTCTTGTAGGGGCGAATCTTCGGGCGGAGAAACCGGGACTGCACATAGTACGACAGCAGCTTTTCCATAGGTTGACCGTTTTTCTCGTACATCCCAAGGAAGAAAGCCGGCAGCATCACCGCCATCATACCGAGGGTGGCGGCAGTGTTGCCGCCAGAATCCCGGAGAACAAAAAACAGCGGCACTCCAATGAGAGCCGCTGTGCCAAAACAAAGTAGTTGCCGTTTCGTCAAATTGAATGCGGCCTTCGATTTCACTTTCGTCAGATCACGGGGAACGGAAATATACGCAGCCAATAAAGCACCTCCTTTAGTGCGCTCCGAGGACGGATTTCGTCACGGAGCTTGTCTTGAACAGGCTGAAACAAAGCAGAACGGTGTAGCCGACAATGCTCCAGATGGAATTGATTGCATCCCCGGAAATCGCCACCGACTGTATCAGCACGGCGTAAATTGCCACGCAAATGAGGATGAGAAAGCCTTGAAAACCCAGCGCAAACAGGCATTTCAGGTAGTTCTGCCCCATGTGCGATTGCTCGTGGTTGCCCCATGTTGCCATGGGGATGGGCGCAAGGCTCACCATGCAGTAGATCTCGATCATACGCCCGTAGACGATGACAAAAATGATGATGCTCAATATCCGCATGGTGATTCCGATGAAGAAGGACTGCAAAAACAGCCCGAATAATGGGCCGACATCCATCTGCATCAGGCTGGATTCCAGCATCGACAAGCCAATGTCGTTGACACGGGTATTTCCGGCAATGATACCGCTGGAATCGGACACCACCTTCTGGGTGATGTCGAACACTGCCATCACAATATCGAAGGTGTTGCTGATGAGCCACACCGACACCGCCGTTTTGAAGATCCAGCGCATGATGAGGGCAGGCTCGAACTGCGCCATATTGTTATGCTGAGTGATCATTTCAATCAACTCATAACAGGCGATGAAGGTCAGGATGATGCCTGCAATGGGCAGCACCACATTCCGGGAGAGAGCTTCGATCATTGCAAACACCCGTGGTTCAAAGCTGGAGGGCTTGGTGCCCACCTGCTGGGCAATGTTTCCCACCTGCGTGTTCACATCGTCGAACAGACCGGAAAGGTTTGACATAATGCCTGCCGTCAGGATGCCTTTGATCCAGTCGGCAATGGCTTTGAGAACGGTTTCCATTCAGTCACCGTCCTTAGCTGAAGTGGTTGATAAGGGTCTTGAGAAGGTTCAGGAGGAAAATAATGTGGGTCAAAAACTGCATAAGACACCGCCTTTCATTGATGGGTGGAGATTCGTACCGCAATGCGCTCCTTATGATAAAGGGCTGTTATCCACAGCAAAGATGGAGCGATTGCGTATGTACAGGCGGGAAGACCCGCCTGCGACTCTTAGCCGAACAGACCAGACAGCAGAGGAATCAGGATGATGCCCACCAGAGCAACGCCGCCGCCAGCCATGAGCTGCTTCATGCCCTGAGACTTTGCTTATGTGTGATAAAGAAGTAATAGAAGTGTAAAAAATTTTGCCGTTCCTATCCGGCA
>NZ_DAWCVJ010000082.1:0-10105 GCF_052358865.1 Faecalibacterium sp. | reverse complement strand
GAGTTTGCTACTCCGGTTGACCTGATGAAAGAATGGAAAACGCAGATCATTCAGCATGGGGAACAAAAAAACATCCACGCAGATGCCATCGAGTCATTTCTAAACGCTTTACTGAGCTTGATGCAGGAAACTCCTTGTGTCCCGGAAATGGCACTCCCGGGCAACCAGCAGGTGCAGGAATTCCTGATTTCAGAAAACGTATTATACAGAAATGAAGGCTGTTTGGCATTTGTTCATCAAAGCATGGCCGATTACCTGAATGTAGAGTGCTGGCTGCAAGATATTCTGCACAGGAAAAAGGTGGAAGAACTTCTGCCTTCTTACAATGCCCAGGGGCCGGAATATCGGGTGCGGCTGCAGATGCTCTGGCAAGTGTTGCTGCGCGCTAGCACAACATTGTTTTTAGACAGAGCCGAAAGTTTTCTGAGCAGCAAAAACATCCGTTATTATTACAAGTGTACCGTTTGGGAAGCGCTCGGGCAGATAGAGGCTCCCGGAGAAAAAATCATGGCGTTCATTCAGGCGCACTGGAATGAAGATGTCTGGAGAGAAACAATCCTGCACCGTGTTTTCTGGGGGCACAGTGCATTTATTCGGCAGTATGTAACGGCCGGGTTTGCCGCATCTTGGGCCGACCCCACGGCGTTGTGGCTGCTGAGCCCGCTTGTGACGAGCGACCAGACTTTTGTAAGAGAGGCCGTGCTGCCCTGTATTGGAAAAACACCAGAAAACGACCAGAATATCTTAAGGCTGTTCTGGATGCACAAAAATCTGGAACGCCAAACGGTTGAACTATGTCTGCAGATCCTGAAAACACAGCCAACCCTGGGGCTGAATACCAGTGAGTACGAATCATGGGTGGAAACATGCCCTGATAAGGCGGTGGAATATCTGGCCCTTGCCTTTAGACAGGTATCGTCACATCAGGAATATATCGCACCAAAATTCATGGAACTTTCCCAGAAATGCCCCAAGGGTGTATTGGAAACGCTGTGTCCGTTGGTAATTGAGGTATCCAAAGGGGAGGATGCTCGGATGCGATGGCGAGCGTATGACAGATATTACAATGGTGTACGCTGCTATGTAAAGCTGATACAGGATTCGCTGCAGCAGCTGGTGCAGCAGGATCTTCCGTATGTAGAAAAATTTATAGCAAATCATCTGCATACAGAATCTTGGTTGGAACATGAATGGATTTTAAAAACGCTCCTACTTTTACCGGAGCAAGACGCCATGCTGGCCTATCAATGGCTGATGGAGAAGTTCCCGGAACACTTTCTAGACATAACGAGCCCGGAAGAGCGGATGACGACCTATGCGGCAGAGGTTCTGAAAAAGTTCTCTCCCTTCTGGTCCGATGATCAATTTGACCAAATGGAGCAGCGCATTGTTTCCAATCGCTCTCCCAATATGCTGGAAATCGCGCGAGAGCGGTTTAAACAAAAAGGATATTGGCCCTACTGGGGCGGCCTGCAGGAGACGCTTTTGCCCGCGATGGATCCAGCCAGAAGCAAAAGCAAAGCACTGCAAGCTGTGCTGCAGCGCCGGAAAGAGCAGGACTTTGGAGATGTATGGTATAAAAAAGGAGGGCTCATAGAGAGCTATACCGTTCGTTCGTCCATTGCAGATCATGCAGAAAAGCTGAGCGATGCGGCATGGATCCGATTGCTCACTTCGGACATGTTGCATCTATCACCTCGTGATACCATTCAGCAGCACTTCCATCGGCCGGGACTGGAATCCTCTCCCAGAGAGTTTGCCCGGACACTGGAAAACTTTTTCGTCACAGAGCCTTTGCGGCTGGCTGGTATTGCAGAAAAACTACCAGAGCAGATTGATGCGCATTATTCGGCGGTAATCCTGAATGTATTCGCAAAAAAAGAAGTATTTGATGCGGTCGGGTTTGAAACTGTTGAAGCCGTCGCTGAAAAATTCACACGCTGCATGACAGCGGAGATGGATTATGAGCTGGCTTCAGGATTTTGCGGTTTACTGATCAACCACCCGGAAGCCCCTTGGTCTGCTGAGAGCTATCAGCGTCTGCGCTTTCTGGCAGTTGAGCATAAAAATCCGCAGGAAAACACATACAATATAACATCGTGTAACGACCCACAGAACAAATCCTGCCAGTGTCTCCGGGACAACGTACTGAACAGCATCCGGGGGTATGCGTTCCGAACGATCGCAGAAACTTTATGGAAGTGCCCGGAAAAAGTAGCGGATTGGAAGACCGTCCTCGAGCATGGTCTTCAGGATCCGCATCCTTCGGTTCGCTATGCCGTGATAGATGCACTTGCAGCAGTCAGTAGAGTAGACAAGCCTTTTGCCTGTGAAGGCTATTGGAAAGTTTTGCAGCAAGATCCGCGCTGCATTTTACACTATACATCCGGATGGTTTATCATGCAGCTTTACCCAGTCCATCCGGAAGAGTGCCGTGCCTGTCTGATCTGGGCATTTGAGCAGAGCGAAACGGAGCAGGATCTTGTTCGTAATGCTGCCCGTATTCTGGCTGAGATGTGCATCAAAGGAGATCCCGATGTCCATGCCTACCTTTTCCAAAGGCAGCATATGCCAGAACAGGCCTATGGAATTTTGGATCAGTGTTTCGACGACCTAAACCAGGAGCCTAAGAACACCGCTGCCAAGCAGCTGCTGCTTTATATACTGCAAAATTGCCAGGAGATCCCGCAGCATATCGTATGGCAGTATTGCCGGGAGCCTGGGCCTCACGATCCGGACATTTTACAGGTTTTTGTGGAACGGTGTGCAAACCGGGCTGAGTACGCTTTGATCCGCTTTTTTCTGGAGTCCAGAAAAGAAAACAGCTCTGCTTGGTGGGAAAATCTGTACATTTTTTGCGCCCGGGCCTGTGAGGATGCAACTAAGGGATATGGCCTTGCCGTCGATGATTTCTGCAAGCTTCCGTTTTTGCTGCTGGAAACAGCGGCTACTGTGCAGCAAAGAGAAAAAGCTCTGGACGTTTTTGATGAAACTTTCCGCAGCAATGTCATCCAGATGGAAGATTTTTTGCGGGAAACCAATCGATAATATAAAAACAGAAAACATCTTGTGTTGTGCATAGCGTAATTCTCATATAAAGCTCTTGCAAGCATACTCCTGCGGGAGTATAATTGGAGCGAGGAGGCGGTTCTGTGGAAAAAACAATTTATCACGGTTCGGATCATATTATTGAAAAGCCAAAGTTCGGCTATGGCAAGCCCTACAATGACTATGGCATCGGCTTTTACTGCACTCAGAACCCCAACATGGCCAAAGAGTGGGGCGTTGGCATCGACCACAATGGCTACGCTAACCGGTATAAAATCGAATGCGACGGTTTGACCATTCTGGATTTGAACGCTCCCGGTTACACGATGCTGCATTGGCTGACGATTCTTTTGGAGAACCGCGAATTCGATACTTCTGCCCCGCTGGCCGCAGAAGCCAAAGAATACCTGATGAACACTTTTCACCTCGACTATAAGTCTGCAGATATCATCATTGGCTACAGGGCAGATGACAGCTATTTTTCCTTTGCATCCGATTTTATCAACGGTGCAATCTCTTACCGCCAGTTGTGCAATGCCATGCGCTTGGGCAAGCTGGGGCAGCAGTTCGTGCTGAAAAGCAAAGCGGCCTTTGAACAGCTGGAATTTCTCGGCTATGAGACCGCAGACTCTAAAGAATGGTATAAGAAAAAGGCCTTCCGTGACCAGACAGCCCGCCGCCAATATTTTGACGTGGAGCGCAACCGCCGTCAGAGGGGAGACCTTTATATTACCACGATTCTCGACGAGGAGATGAAGCCCAATGATCCACGCTTACGATAAAAGCTATCTTTCTGCTGCACAGAAAAATCTTGCCCGGATGTTGGATTATCTTGCCAACGATCTGCATTATCCGTTGGAGACGGCATGGCAGTGGTTTGTGAGCAGTGAACTGTCTGCCCGGTTCGAGCAGGGGGATTGTTCTGTGTTGGTGGGCTTGTCCGGTGTAGAACTTGCCCGCGCTGTACTGGAGCAGGCGGGCGAAGTCGTGCCTATGCAGAAACCCTCGTATGCCTACGACCGCAGCCCGGAATACTGGACAGGTTGGGCTCTTGCCTATTACCAGTGGCTGACCAGTTTGCGCTTTGCGGAGATTGAACAGGCAGTGTCTATCACGAAAGTGCGGCTGCTGTATACGCCCTACCACGAGATGGATGTACGGCAGTTTGCAGACAAGATGAACGAGTTGTACCGTGAGGCAAAGCCGGAAACAAACCTGAAAGCCATGCGCACATTGGCCGGATTGAGCCAATCGGAACTGGCAGGACAGGCTGATGTGCCTGTGCGTACCATCCAGCAGTACGAACAGCGACAGAAGGACATCAACAAAGCACAAGCAGAAACGCTGCTTCGCCTTGCGCGTGCGCTGAATTGCAACGTGGAGGATCTGATGGAGAAAGTTCCACCGCTGAATTTTAAATAAGAATGAAGCGATGAGACCTGACACAGATTGTGCAAACAAAAAAAAGAAAGCTGCCATCCATGAGAGAAAAATTCTCACGGATCGGCAGCTTTTCTCTTTGAAGTTGTTATGATCACGGCGGATTTTCTATTGATGCTTTTCCCATTGATGTCATAATCGTACATTTTTCGGGTTCATTCTTGGGAACAATGCAGTCGTGAAGGAAAGGGATGGAGAGAGCAGATGCACTTACTGTTCATTAGCCCACCCCATTTCCAGTTCATCAAATAGGGAATCCTGAGGCAGAGAAGAGAACACATCGTTTTCTACTGCATTGCGTAAGGAATCTGTGTTGCGCTTCAAGACATCAGATGCGGAGATGGCAGAAACTTTATAATCATTATTCTCCAACTGCTTTCTTAAGAAAATATAGCTATGCTTTGGCAGATTCAAATCAAGCATATCCGTATTACAGAGCAAAGCCCTCTTCTGCATTTCTGGACATCCGGGACACTGAATCGAACACCACCGTATCTCCTGCTTTCAGAACCCGGTAAAGCTTCAGCCACTCCGGGCGAAAGATAGATGTACCGGTGTAGGCTTCCTGTACGATATGGGCAGTCGGATACTCGGCCTTGATGTTGCGGATCTGACGGTCAATGCTCTGCTTTGCCGTAGAGATTCGGCAATAGCCATAGATGTTCATGCGTATCCTTTCTGGCTCAAAGATAACGAGCGACATTTTTAAGACTGTATTTTGCAGCTCGAAATAGCCTGAAAACCGCTGATTTTGATACAAAACTGTCCATACGGCATCTTTAAGACAGTTTTTGGTGGCCGTAGACAGCCATAAAAGCGGAAATGGTAGTACACGGCTCATGGTCGGCGGTGTCCTCGCCATCCAAAGGAGCGTAGTTCCAGTCGGTATCCTCGTCAATATATCGCCGCCCATCATCCGGCAGTTCCAGCGGTTCCGCAAGGATAATGGTGCCCCAGTGGTTGACCATCACAAAGGGCGCGATCTCACAAGGGATGCCCCGGCACTCATCATCGTGCCGGACATCGTAAGCGTACAAGCCGTCCGGGACAGTATCTCTCCTGATGCGGATGCTGGTGAACAGTGCAGGCTTTCCGCAAACCGTGATTTCTTCGTAGTGTTCGGTCATTGCATTAAAGGTCATAAAACGTTCCTTCTTAAATTTCAATGATAAAAGCTCTGAATTTCTCTTTGTAGAAATCCATTGTACTCTGCGGCAGAGAAGTCAGATTCCCTTCGTTGTCATATCCGGCCAGAAATCCCGGCCCAGCAAGAACATCGGCTCCATCCCACAGCGGACGATTGAGCGGTAAGCCAAGCAGCTTGCCCTCATCATTGCAGACCAGTGTGACCTCTGAACCGGTGTCACTTAAGGTGATGCATTCAATCAGCCCGCCTACAAATTTCTGCATGGCTTCAAGGGTGTTGTCCAGCTCGATCTCCTTTGGTAGCTCCATTGGCAGGAGCGCAAGGACTTTGATTTTTTTGTCTTTCACTGTGTGCCTCCAAATAAAAACAGGACAATCCACGCGGACTGTCCTGCAAAAGTAAAGGGAGAGCATCCGAAGATACTCCCCCTAAGTCATATACAGTTTAGCTGATGCCAAGCTCTTTCATAAGCTTGTCACGGTATGCTTCGTCTTCAGAAGCCCGCTTAACATCTTCAATGCGGCTCTGATCGAGAAGCTTCTTAACAAGAAGTGCCATTTGATTCTTGCCTTCGATTTTACCTTCAGCTTTTCCTTTGTTTTCCACTTTATCAAGCACATCGCACATATTGTGTGGGCCCCCTTTCTGGCCATCGGTATTTGTATTGTACGCTTCCTCAAACCGATTATCATTCGTCATAATACTCAGCAGTTGAAGCGTTTCTTGCACATGGGTCAGATCCTGCGAACTCGGAATATAGTCGCCGTTTTCCCGTTTCTGCACGAAATAGTCTGCCACGACCTTAAAATCGCTCTGGAAAAGCTCTACCTGTTCGTGGGTCAGATAGGCGATCTGGAACAAGTTGATCTCATAGTCGTTGACAAACGGCTCAAACTCTTTGGGAATATTCAGTCGCTCTTTCAGGGAAAGCGGCCCATTCCACGGTTTATCATGGCCGAAGTAGAGCACCAGCGTCACGACCGAATAGAGATTTTCACTATCACCAAGTAACTGTGCCCGATACTCTGCGCCATCGTAACCCATGACACGGAGCGGCATATTGGGATCAGAAGCGGTCTGGTTTTCAAAACCGATACAGGCCACACGGATATTTCCGTTCTTCCAGCGTTTGGCAACATCCCGCTCGATCTCACGAATCTTGCCATCTACTTTGTAGTAGGAGCGTGGAGCCTGATCTTCCAGTTCATCCGCAGACAGAACTTGCTTGCCGTTGAACAGAAGCACGTTCACAATGTCCGAAAAGACATCGTTATAGGATTCCAGAATTTTTTCAGATGTATCCTTTTGCGCCATGCCATCACCTTCTTTTCTCTTGTTATTATAGTAGCATACAGATGTGAAATTTACAAGCATTCGCCTTATGCTACGTTCAATCTGGTTGCCTTATAGCAGTCTGCGCACATCCCCTCATGGGTGGCTGCAAACTCTGCCGCCTGCATGATAGAACCGTCCTTCAGCTTGACCCTCTTGATGGGCTGGTTGCAGCGGGCGCAGATGCAGGGCACGGGCGGCTGTTCCTGCTTCGGGGTAGCAGATTTCGGTCTCGGCAGCTTTTGCGGTTCTGCCTCTGGCTGCGGTGCAGCATCTTCCGGCAAATCCTCTCCGGCATAAACGTACAGGCCAAGGCCAAACATAGCGAGGTTCTTTACCAAGCACCGCATGATAGCCTTATTCACATCGAACATGGATGCTGCTTCTACGGTGCGCTCTTCCATGCCGATCTTTTCACGGTGGCGGGTCTGCGGATTGTAGTCCCATTTCGGGGTGGTATAGGTGTAAGGCACAGCTTTCATGGCTTTGTTTGCGCCATCCAGTACAGGCAGCCACATTTCATGCGAAACGCCCTCAATCGTGACCGAGGTATACACCATGAAGCCGGTTATGGGGTCATAAACATAGGGCAGGCCGTTGAATTTCTTGACCTCGTAGCTGGCAGCGGGATACAGCTTCTTCACCTCTGCCCAAGCATACGCCCAGCTTACATATTTCAGTTCCGTGCTGCCGGACTTTTTGACTTCCAGATGATCTTTGAAGTCGATAGCAAATAATTTTACGAATGGATTTTCCATATGAATGCCTCCAATTCTGATAAAGAAAAAAGGGCACAACAGCGTCAACTGTTGTGCCCCATGATGTGAAAATTACGGATTGAGCAGAAAATCAATGATGTTTCGATGAATGATTCCGTTTCGGCTTAAATTCACCAAGTCACCACTGATAACATACTTAGGATAGTTGTCGTGCAGCCGCTCAAGATTACCGAACTCCCGTTCTTCATCGGCGGGAGTGATCAGGTAAGCAACCTGAATATAGAGCTTTTCATCTCCACGGTAGCAGATAAAATCAATTTCGGTGTCGTCCAGCTTGCCGACCTGAACTTCATAGCCACGGCTCCGCATTTCCAGATATACGATGTTCTCATACAGCTTGTTGCTGTCAAGTTTTTCGCTTTTCTTGATAACGTTCCGCAGGCCAAGATCGACCGCATAGTACTTTTCTGTGCTGGACAGGAGCGCTTTTCCTTTGATATCATAGCGGCTTGCATTCAGAAGGATAAAGGCTTCCTTGAAATAATCAACGTAGTTCAGTACGGTAGCAGTGGTTGTCTTGATTCCTTCCGAAACCATGCGTCCACTGATATTACGGGCAGAAAACGGATTGCCGATATTGTTCAGCAGGAATGCAAGGACATTACGTAATGCGGTCTGTTCGCGAATATTGTGGCGTAGCATGATGTCACGGACAATGATAGCCTCGTAAAGATCGTCCAGATAGGTGGTGATTGAATGATCGTCAGGGAGGAAGAAACGCTGCGGAAAACCGCCGTACTTCAAATAGTCTGCGAAGAGCTTTTCATCCGAAGTATAGGTTCCGTTTTCAATGCATTGCTGTTTTGCTTCGGCCAGCGAAAAGGGGAAAACCTGAATCTGGATGTATCGTCCGGAAAGATAGGTTGCCAATTCGCCGGAAAGCAGCTTGGAATTGGAGCAGGTCAGGTAAATATCACAATCGAAATCGACACGAAGAGAATTGATTGCAATCTGCCAGCGCTCCACCTCCTGAATCTCATCCAGAAGAATATAGATTTTGCCGGTACAGCCTTCCGCTTTTTCTGCGATGTAGTCGTAAAGTGTTTCTGCAGTACGGGTGTTGCGGAAGCGCATGGACTCAAAATTGGCCTGAATAATGTTCTGTGCGGGAATATTGCGCTGGAGGAGCACGTCCTTGATCTGACCGAGAAGGACTGTTTTTCCACAGCGCCGGATTCCAACCAGAACTTTGATCAGATCCTGATCGATAAAAGGAATGATCTTATCCAAATAACTTTTGCGCAGAACCATCGTGCATCACCTCATATTCTTATCTTAGCATACAATTATTGTTGTGTAAACAGTATTGTGCTTTTCTATTAAATAAAAATAGCTGAATCACGAATTTTGTGTGTCTATAGGCGCACAAAAATTATGCCGCATGAACGATGGTGAATCTGCGGCTGCTTACATTTTTGCTGTACTGGTTGAAAATGTCCGGCTGCTCTTTCCGCAGACGTTGGGAATCCACACGCTTACTTTCGGAGGATACCCATGATACCTTGTAGCCCGGTGCTGTGCCATAGGCGGCATCCTGCATTTGCAGCTTGACCTGCTGCTCGATAGCCGTTTTCTCCTGTTCCATCTGCTCGATTTGGTCGGAAAGCTCCTGTCGCTTGTCCAACAGATTACGGATGGGATTCAGATCGGCAGTTTTGTTTCGATCATCTGCAGAGTATAGCTGATTGATCTGCTGTGTATCCCCCTCGCTTCCGGTAGGTACAGGCGGAATTTCGGGCATTACGTTGTATTTCCAGAAGTGCTCTTCCTTGGCAATGAGGTTGTTCAGAACTTCTTTGTCGGTTGTGATTTTGTGAATCACCAGCTCCTTCCCGAAAATCAGAGCAGCAATGTACCAGCAGTCAAAAACGCTGACAGCCAGATAGTGATTGACCTGAGCCATGTAATGTGCAGGGATTTTGCCATCCGCCCACTTGTCCGCAGAGAAAGGCGAGACCGTCTTGCACTCCAGTCCGGCCTTCTGCCCAACGATCAGGCGGTCAAAGTCTGCCAGAAGCAGCGGATGTTCCTCGCTCTGGTAGATGGCATTTGCCCGGCGTACTTTCAGACCGGTGGCCTCGGTGAAGCGCTGCGCTACATAATCCTCCAAGTCACGGCCCTGCCGCATAGCCTCATTATCGATGTTCTCAATAGTTTCGCTGTTTTTGTCGCAGTAAACCTGAAAAGCAGAACGATAGGGATTTACACCCAGAATGGCACCTGCATCGGTGCCGGTAATACCGCACTTGCGGTAGCGGAGCCAATCCTCTTTGGACAGGTTCAAAGTTGAAATCAATCTTTTCATGCGCTTTGCATCCTTTCTTTCATAATAGATTCGGCAAGAATGAAGTCATATTCC
>NZ_DAWCVJ010000081.1:0-10139 GCF_052358865.1 Faecalibacterium sp. | reverse complement strand
GGAGAGGGTCAGGTCGAGGTGGTGGGGGCCGTCCTTGCCCACCGCGATGAAGGGGAGATTGAGCTGGGCCGAGAGGGCGCTGGACAGCTCCTTCTTGGCCTTTTCGGCCTCTTCCTTCAGGCGGCCCATGGCGGCGGGGTCGCGGGAGAGGTCGATGCGGTCAGATTTCTTGAACTCTGCCACCGCGTACTCCACGATGCGCTGGTCGAAGTCGTCGCCGCCCAGACGGGTATCGCCGCCGGTAGCCAGCACCGTGAAGGTGCCGTCCTCGATCTCGATGATGGAGACATCGAAGGTGCCGCCGCCGAGGTCGTAGACCAGGATCTTCTGGGGTGCTTCGTTGTCGAGTCCGTAGGCCACGGCTGCGGCGGTCGGCTCGTTGATGATGCGCAGGACGTTCAGGCCCGCGATGCGGCCCGCGTCCTGCGTGGCCTTGCGCTGGCTGTCGTCGAAGTAGGCCGGGACGGTGATGACGGCCTCCGTCACCGGCTCGCCCAGATAGCTTTCGGCGTCGCGGCGGATCTTGGTCAGGATCATGGCGCTGATCTCCTGCGGGGTCAGGTCCTTGCCGTCGATGTGGACGCGGTAGTCGCTGCCCATATGCCGCTTGATGCTGGACACCGTCCGTCCGGAGTTGGCGGCGAGCTGGCGCTTGGCTGCGCCGCCCACCAGCCGCTCGCCGTCCTTGGTAAACGCCACCACACTGGGGGTGGTGCGTTCGCCCTCTGCGTTGGTGATAACGACGGGCTTGCCGCCCTCCACCACGGCTACGCAGCTGTTGGTGGTGCCAAGGTCAATACCGATCACTTTGCTCATTCTGGTCGTCCTCTCTGTTTTTGCGACGCGCATATTTTCTCATAGGTATCATATCGGTTCCGTATGACGATTCCTTGGAGCATTTGTAAAGATTTTGTGTTTCAGCCCGACTCGTTCTCGAGCAGCTGGCGGATGACGCGCTCGGTCTCATCCAGCCAGCTCCGGGCCGTCTCGTCGCCCTCCTTTTGGCGGATGAGGAAGCCCTGTTTTGCCTCGGCCAGCTGGGCCAGCGCCTGCCTGCGGGAGATATACTGCGTCTCATACTGGGCCACCCGGAGGCAGACCTGCGGCATATAGGCGATGTCGGGGGTGGAGGCGCAGAGCTTCTGGGCCTTGCGGTAGGCCCGCAGGGCTGCGCCCACGCCCTTGCCCTGTACCATGGCGTCGTCGCCCAGCGCCACCCATGCGGCTACGTCTCCGGCATCGGCGGCTTTTTTCCAGAACTTCCGGGCCTGCGCGGGGCTTTTGCGGCAGCCTTTGCCCTCGTAGAGCAGCTCGCCCATCATGGCGAGGCCCTCGGCGCAGCCCTCCTCGGCGGAGAGCTGATAGAAGTGCATCGCGTCGTCCCAGCGGCCCTCGGCCATAGCCCGGTTCCCGGCCCGCAGCTCCTCTTCGCCCGGCTCGCTGGTGTCGCGGCCGGCATGGAGCAGGCCGTTGAGGAGCGAACAGTCCAGCGTGGCCGAGCTTGTCCATGGGTCGATGACCACACCGTCGATGTGGTCAGAGTCCAGCGCCGACTGCATGGCGGCAGACAGAAGCATTTCGGCCATAGGGCGGCTGGCGGTGCCCTTGTCGGCCTCCGCCGCCCGCACCGAGGTGAAGAGGGGCAGATAGCACCGGCCCTTCTGGGTGTGCAGGGTCCAGAACGGCAGGTCCTTGGCCTTCTCCGCCGGGACGGGGTGCTCGGCCCACGGGGCCGCGCCGTCCGGCTGGTCGGACGAGGCTTCCAGCGGCACCAGCACCCGGGTGTCCAGCTCGAGGGCATAGTTGATGGCGTTCATCAGCGCCCAGAAGCTCTCCTCGTTCTGGCCCTTATAAAGCGCAGCCACTGCCCGCTCCACGGCGGGGCAGCCTGTGCCCAGCGGCCCATACTCCGGCAGCTTTTTGCGGTCTGCCGCGCCCACCGGGCGCAGCCGCAGCCGTGCTGTTCCATCCTTTGCCATAGCATCCACCATTCTTTCGTTTGAGATTCCTTTCCAGTATAGCAGGATTTTCCGTTTTTCTCAATCGGAAACATGGCATTCTGGTTTGGAATGCGCTATAATAAAAACTGTTTTGACTGAAATACATCAGAGAAAGGGAGAATCGAGCCTTGAATAAAATGCTTCGCTACCTCAGCGGCTACAAGCGCGAGAGCGTGCTTGCGCCGCTTTTCAAGATGCTGGAAGCCACCTTTGACCTGTTCGTGCCGCTTGTGATGGCCGACATCGTCAACGTGGGCATCGCAGCCCACGACTTCCGCTACATCCTCGTGCGGTGCGGCATCCTGCTCCTGCTGGCCTTCGTGGGCCTTGTCTGCAGCCTGACCGCCCAGTATTTCTCGGCCAAGGCTGCGGTGGGTTACTCCACCGGCCTGCGCCACGCGCTGTTTGAGCACATCCAGCGCCTGAGCTTCACCGAGATGGACACCATGGGCACCAGCACCCTCATCACCCGGATGACCAGCGACGTCAATCAGGTGCAGAGCGGCCTGAACCTCTTCCTCCGGCTGTTCCTTCGCAGTCCCTTCGTGGTGTTCGGCGCGATGGTCATGGCCTTTACGGTCAATTTCCGCGCCGCCCTCATCTTCGTGGTGGCCATCCCGCTGCTGAGCGTCGTGGTCTTCGGCGTCATGGTCATCACCCGACCCCTGTATAAGGCGGTGCAGGCGCGGCTCGACCGCGTGCTGGGCCTGACCCGCGAGAACCTCACCGGCGTCCGCGTCGTCCGCGCCTTCGACAAGGAGAAGACCGAGGTGGACCGTTTCGAGGACGCCAACGAGCTGCTGACGAAGATGCAGCTCCACGTCGGCCACATCTCCGCCCTGATGAACCCGCTGACCTATGTGATCATCAACCTCGCCATCGTGGCGCTGCTGTATGTGGGCAGCATCGAGATCAACATCGGGGGCATGGCCTCCGGCGACGTCATCGCGCTGGTCAACTATATGAACCAGATCCTGATCGAGCTGGTCAAGCTGGCCAACCTCATCGTGCAGGTGAGCAAGGCGCTGGCCTGTGCAGGCCGTGTGCAGGCCGTGCTGGACACCGAGCCGGGCATGGAGTTCCCGCAGGAGCCTGCCGGTGAAGTCCCGGCGGAAAAGGCCGGCGACGCCGTCCGCTTCGACCATGTGGGCCTGACCTATCAGGGCGCAGGCGCACCCAGCCTCTCCGACATCAGCTTCACGGCCAAGCGCGGCCAGACCATCGGCGTCATCGGCGGCACCGGCAGCGGCAAATCCAGCCTCATCAGCCTCATCCCCCGCTTCTACGACGCCACCGAGGGCAGCGTGGAGATCATGGGCCGCCCCGTCCGGCAGTACTCCCGGGCCGACCTGCGGGGCAGGGTGGCCGTGGTCATGCAGAAGGCCCAGCTCTTCGGCGGCACCATCCGCTCGAACCTGCTCTGGGGCAACCAGAACGCCTCCGAGGCTGACCTCTGGGCCGCGCTGGAGACGGCGCAGGCTGCGGAGTTCGTCCGGTCCAAGCCCCTCGGCCTCGATGAACCGGTGGAGCAGGGGGGACGAAACCTCTCCGGCGGCCAGAAACAGCGCCTGACCATCGCCCGCGCCCTCGTGGGCAGGCCCGACATCCTCATCCTCGACGACAGCGCCAGTGCACTGGACTACGCCACCGATGCGGCCCTGCGCAAGGCGCTGGCCGCGCTGCCGGGCGCTCTGACCGTCTTCATCGTCAGCCAGCGTGCCGCCAGCCTGCAGCACGCAGACCAGATCATCGTGCTGGACGACGGCCGTATGGTGGGCCTTGGCCGTCACGCCGAGCTGCTGGACAGCTGCCCGGTCTATCGTGAAATTTACGAGAGCCAGTTCAAGAAAGGGGATGCGCAGAAATGAGTGCAAAAGCAAAAAGCAGGCTGACCCCTGAGCAGCAGAAGGCCACCATGACCCGGGTGCTCCAGAAGATAAAGCCCTACGGATTTTTTGTGGGGTGCAGCCTCATCGTGGCGGCGGTGAGCGTCGCGGCCCAGCTGTATATCCCCATCCTCTGCGGCGACGCCATCGATATGATGCTGGGCAAGGGGAACGTGGACTTCGCGGGCGTGCTGCGCATCGTGTATGAGATCGTGGCTGTGGCCGTGACCGCCGCCTTTGCGCAGTGGCTGCTGAGCGTCTGCAACAACCGCATCACCTTCGCGGTCAGCCGCGACCTGCGAAACGCCGCCATGCGGAAGATCCAGACCCTGCCCCTCTCCTACCTCGACAGCCACCCCTCCGGCGACATCGTGAGCCGGATGGTGGCCGACGTGGATACCTTCGCCGACGGCCTGCTGATGGGCTTCACCCAGCTGTTCTCGGGCGTGCTGACCATCCTCGGCACCCTGCTGTTCATGTTGCGGCAGAATGTGCCCATCACGCTGGTAGTGGTCTGCATCACCCCCCTGAGCCTCGTGGTGGCCAGCTTCCTCGCCAAGCGCAGCTATGGCTACTTCCAGAGCCAGAGCACCGTCCGCGGCGAGCAGACCGCCCTCGTCAACGAGATGATCGAGGGCCAGAAGGTCGTGCAGGCCTTCGGCCATGAGGCCCAGAGCCTTGCGGCCTTCGATGAGGTGAATGGCCGCTTGCAGGACGTGAGCCTGAAGGCCATCTTCTTCTCCAGCCTGACCAACCCCGCCACCCGCTTCGTCAACAACATCGTCTACGCAGGCGTCGGCCTCGTGGGTGCACTCTACGCGGTGGGCGGCGGCATCTCCATCGGCCAGCTGAGCATCTTCCTGAGCTACGCCAACCAGTACACCAAGCCCTTCAACGAGATCTCCGGCGTCGTGACCGAGCTGCAGAACGCTCTGGCCTGCGCGGCCCGGGTGTTCGAGCTGCTGGACGCCGAGGACCAGTGTCCCGAAGCCGAAGACGCTGCCCGGCTCGAGCCGGACGGCCACGTCCAGATCGAGGACGTCTCCTTCCGCTACCTGCCCGACCGCCCGCTCATCGAGGGGCTGTCTCTGGACGTCAGGCCCGGCCAGCGCATCGCCATCGTCGGCCCCACCGGCTGCGGCAAGACCACCCTCATCAATCTGCTCATGCGGTTCTATGACGTCAACGGCGGTGCCATCAAAGTTTCCGGCACCGACATCCGGGATGTGACCCGCGCCTCCCTGCGGGGCAGCTACGGCATGGTGCTGCAGGACACCTGGCTGCGGGCCGGTACGGTGCGGGAGAACATCGCCTACGGCAGGCCGGACGCCACCCTCGACGAGGTGGTGGCCGCAGCCAAGGCTGCCCACGCCGACAGCTTCATCCGCCGCCTGCCCGAGGGCTATGACACCGTCATCGCCGAGGACGGCGGCAACATCAGTCAGGGCCAGAAGCAGCTGCTCTGCATCGCCCGCGTGATGCTCTGCCTGCCCCCGATGCTGATCCTCGACGAGGCCACCTCCTCCATCGACACCCGCACCGAGGTGCGCATTCAGGCGGCTTTTGCCCGGATGATGCAGGGCCGCACCAGCTTCATCGTGGCACACCGCCTGTCCACCATCCGGGAGGCCGACGTCATCCTCGTGATGAAGGACGGCCACATCGTGGAGCAGGGCGACCACGACACGCTGCTGGCACAGGGCGGCTTCTACGCCAAGCTCTACAACAGCCAGTTCGAGGGCGTGGAGACCTGAGCGGGGAGAAACGCAAATTTTGGAAAATTTCACCGCCGCTCACATGAAATCGTTTCAGCTTCGTCATGAGGCAAACTTCTTGACAGGGGCGGCAGGTTTTGCTAAAATGAGGTCACTTTGAACAAAGCGCAAATGCGTTGACGGGGAAAAAACGATTTTCTTCTGCGTGCAGAGAGCCGCCGGGTGGTGCAAGGCGGTGCAGAGGGTTTCGGTTACTGGCCCCTGAGCGGCAGGGCTGAAGCAGACAGTAGGCCCTGACGGAAGCCCACCGTTATCCGGGCAGCGATTCGCCCCAAAAAGCCGATCGTGCAGAGCGGCTGTGTGTTGAGCACAGCAAAGAGAGTGGTACCACGGGTGCCCTGTAACAGAAATTACAGGCTCTCGTCTCTCAGGGGATTTCGTCCTTTGAGAGACGGGAGCCTTTTCGTTTGTTAACAGGAGTCAACCTCTCCGTCACGCCTACGGCGTGCCACCTCTCCTATCGAGGAGAGGCCTTGGCATTCCGGAAAGCTTTCCCTCTTCGCCAGAGGCTCCCCTCGGTAGGGGCAACGACGACGACCGCTGCCAGTGGCAGAAACAGGGAGTCGTTGTTGGGGCCGCGGCCAGCAAGACGCGAGTGCTTATCAAAGCACGAAGCGGATGCTGGGGGCCGCAACCCGGCCTTGTCGAGCGAATGCGAGACTGAGAGGTTGATACAGAAAAACGGAGGAAAACAAAATGATGGACGCTACCAAATACGCACCGGGATATTACCCCGTGCCCGCCGGTTATGACAGCTGGGTCAAGAAGGACCACATCGAGAAAGCTCCCGCATGGTGCAGCGTGGACCTGCGGGACGGCAATCAGGCCCTGATCGTCCCCATGAGCCTTGAGGAAAAGCTGGAATTTTTCCAGATGCTGGTGAAGATCGGCTTCAAGGAGATCGAGGTGGGCTTCCCCGCCGCCAGCGAGACAGAGTACGAGTTCCTCCGCACCCTCATCGAGAAAAACATGATCCCCGAGGACGTCACCGTGCAGGTGCTGACCCAGTGCCGTGACCACATCATCCGCCGCACCTTCGAGGCGGTCAAGGGCGCACCCCGGGCCGTCATCCACTTCTACAACTCTACTTCCGTCGCCCAGCGTGAGCAGGTGTTCCATAAGTCCAAGGAGGAGATCAAGCAGATCGCCGTGGACGGCGCAAAGCTGGTCAAGCAGCTGAGCGAGGAGTACGAGGGCAATTTCCTCTTCGAGTACAGCCCCGAGAGCTTCACGGGCACCGAGGTGGACTACGCCGTGGAGGTCTGCAACGCGGTGCTGGACATCATGCAGCCCACCCCCGACCGCCCCATGATCATCAACCTGCCGGTCACGGTGGAGATGAGTATGCCCCATGTCTACGCCAACCAGATCGAGTACTGCGACAAGCACCTGAAGTACCGCGACAGCGTCATCATCTCCACCCACCCCCACAACGACCGCGGCACCGGCGTGGCCTGCGCGGAGCTGGCGGTTCTGGCAGGCGCACAGCGGGTGGAGTGCTGCCTCTTCGGCAACGGCGAGCGGACTGGCAATGTGGACGCTGTGACCCTCGCCATGAATCTGTACAGCCACGGCGTAGACCCGAAGCTGGACTTCTCCGATATGCCTGCCATCTGCGCCACCTACGAGCGTGTCACCCGGATGCACATTTATGAGCGCACCCCCTACGCCGGTCAGCTGGTCTTTGCCGCCTTTTCGGGCAGCCATCAGGACGCCATCGCAAAGGGAATGGCCTACCGCAAGGAGAAGGGCGACCACCGCTGGACCTGCCCCTACATCCCGGTGGACCCCCACGACATCGGCCGCACCTACGACGCCGACGTCATCCGCATCAACAGCCAGAGCGGCAAGGGCGGCATCGGCTTCGTGCTGGAGCAGAACTACGGCTACAACCTGCCCGCCAAGATGCGGGAGGCGCTGGGCTATAAGGTCAAGAGCGTGTCCGACCACAGCCACAAGGAGCTGAGCGCAGGCGAGGTGCTCCACATCTTTGAGGAGGTCTTCCTCAACAAGACCAAGCCCCTGTCCGTCGTCGAGGCCCATTTTGCGCAGGTCAACGGCATCACCGCCACCGTCACGCTGGACATGAACGGCCAGCGCAAGGTCATCACCTCGGTGGGCAATGGCCGTCTGGATGCCGTGGCCAACGCCATCCAGAGCGCCACCGGTATGGAGTTCCATCTGGAAACGTATTCGGAGCACAGCCTTGACGAAGGCTCTACCTCCCGCGCAGCTTCCTATGTGGGCCTCGAGTGGGGCGACGGCACCGTCACATGGGGTGCAGGCACCGACACCGACATCATCGTCGCCGGTGTGCACGCGCTGGTGAGTGCCATCAATAATAAGTAACGAGAGTAAATAAGGGGCAGCTCTGTACAACCTCTCCGTCATTGCTTCGCAATGCCACCTCCCCTATCGAGGGGAGGCCTTGGCAGTCCCCGCAAAGTAAACGGTTTCGCCAGAGGCTCCCCTACTAGGGGAGCTGCCGCCGCAGGCGGCTGAGAGGTTGGACAGAGGAGAGACTGACCATAGAGAACAAGCTACGATAAAAGGAGAGTACCATCATGGGAATGACCCAGACGCAGAAAATTCTGGCCGCACACGCGGGCCTCGCCGAGGTCAAGGCGGGCCAGCTCATCAACGCCAAGCTCGACATCGTGCTGGGCAACGACATCACCACACCGGTGGCCATCAACGAGTTCGAGAAGGCAGGCTTTGACGGCGTGTTCGACAAAGAGCACATCGCCATCGTTCTCGACCACTTCGTGCCCAACAAGGACATCAAGAGCGCGACCCAGTCCAAGCAGTGCCGCGAGTTTGCCAACAAGTACGACATCCTCAACTTCTATGATGTGGGCCAGATGGGCATCGAGCACGCGCTGCTGCCCGAAAAAGGCATCGTGACAGCGGGCGACTGCGTCATTGGCGCAGACAGCCATACCTGCACCTACGGTGCGCTGGGCGCTTTCTCCACCGGTGTCGGCTCCACCGATATGGCGGCCGGCATGGCCACCGGCATGGCATGGTTCAAGGTGCCGGCTGCCATCCGGTTCGTCCTGACCGGAATGCTGCCCCCGCGGGTGTCCGGCAAGGACCTCATCCTCCACATCATCGGCATGATCGGCGTGGACGGTGCGCTGTATAAGTCGATGGAGTTCACCGGCCCGGGCGTCGCTTCGCTGTCGATGGATGACCGCCTGAGCATCTGCAACATGGCCATCGAGGCGGGCGCAAAGAATGGCATCTTCCCGGTGGATGACGTGACCAAGGCCTACCTCAAGGGCCGCAGCCAGCGGGAGCCGGTGTTCTACGAGGCCGACCCGGACGCCGAGTACGAGAAGGTCATTGAGATCGACCTGTCGGCCCTCGAACCTACCGTCAGCTACCCTCATCTGCCCGAGAACACCCACCCCGCCAGCGAGGGAAAGGACATCAAGATCGATCAGGTGGTCATCGGCAGCTGCACCAATGGCCGCCTCGAGGATATGGAGGCCGCTTACAACATCCTGAAGGGCAAGCACATCGCAAAGGGCGTGCGCGGCATCATCATCCCCGCCACCATGGCTGTGTATAAGGAGTGCATCCTGCGCGGCTGGACGACGGCCTTCATCGACGCGGGCTGCATCGTCTCCACCCCCACCTGCGGCCCCTGCCTCGGCGGCTATATGGGCATCCTCGCCGAGGGCGAGCGCTGTGTCTCCACCACCAACCGCAACTTCGTGGGCCGTATGGGCCATGTCAAGAGCGAGGTGTATCTGGCATCGCCCGCTACCGCCGCCGCCAGCGCACTGACCGGCTATATCACCGACCCCCGCACGGTCTGAGAAAAGGAGAGTCACCCATGAACAACGCAAACGGTTCTGTTTTTAAATACCCGGACAACGTGGATACCGATGTCATCATCCCGGCCCGCTACCTGAACACCCAGAATGCTAAGGAGCTGGCCGCACACTGCATGGAGGACATCGACAAGGACTTCATCAACAAGGTGAAGGAGGGCGACATCATGGTGGGCGGCTGGAACTTCGGCTGCGGCTCCTCCCGTGAGCACGCGCCGCTGGCCATCAAGGCCGCAGGCATCTCGGTCGTCATCGCCAAGAGCTTTGCCCGCATCTTCTACCGCAACAGCATCAACATCGGCCTGCCCATCATGGAGTGCCCCGAGGCGGTGGACGCCATTGGTGCAGGGGACACCGTCAGCGTGAACTTCGACACCGGCGTCATCACCGATGAGACCACCGGCAAGACCTTTCAGGCCGAGCCTTTCCCGCCCTTCATCCAGAAGATCATCGCCGATGGCGGCTTGATGAAGTCGCTGACGAAAAAGTAAAGTTTTTGCTGTGGGGGTGAGGTTTCGCGGGGTTAAGTTTTCTTATGAACGGCTTCACGCGCTTGTGGCGCGGGGTTAGAGCGCGATTACGCGAGGCTAAGTTCTCTTTTGCGTGCCAAAAGAGAACCAGAAAAGCACCCGCTACTTT
>NZ_DAWCVJ010000080.1:0-10183 GCF_052358865.1 Faecalibacterium sp. | reverse complement strand
TCAGGTGTCGGCCAGCGTCAGGAAGTTCAGCTCGTCTTTTTCGTCCAGGGGATGTCGCGTAGAATTCGTGGTATTTCTATCAGTATACCGTTTTGCGGACGGAAGCGCAAGGCGGCAGAGCGGCGATCATTTATTGGCAGCGTGGTAGATGGCGATGATGTCGTCGAGGCTCAGCTTTTTGGCCGAGCCGAGGGCAGTGCCGGAGGCCTCGAGGCAGCGGCGGGCCATCTCGTCGATCTGTGCGTCGGTGGGGGC
The DNA here is from genome assembly GCF_052358865.1 of Faecalibacterium sp. Lineage (NCBI taxonomy): Bacteria > Bacillati > Bacillota > Clostridia > Eubacteriales > Oscillospiraceae > Faecalibacterium > Faecalibacterium sp. Next base: position 9,928 of record NZ_DAWCVJ010000080.1, on the reverse strand, counting down.
GATGCCCAGCTCGTGGAAGGAGGCGGGCATCCCGATGCTGTGGTAAAAGTCTACCATCGCGTCAATGCCCAGCAGGGCCACCTCTTCGTCGGTGCCGTCTGCCGTCACCCCCATGACATTCCGGGCAAAGCGGACGAAGCGGGGCAGGCAGTCCTTATAAACATACCGTGCCCAGCTGGGCCAGAGGGCGGCGAGGCCCGCGCCGTGGGTCACGTCGAACATACCGCCCATCTCGTGCTCCATTTTGTGGGACATGAAATCGCCGCTGGCGATGCCGCAGCCGGTGAGGCCGTTGTGAGAGAGGCTGCCCGCCCACATCACCTCGGCCCGGGCCTCATCGTTGGCGGGGTCGGTGTGGAGGATGCGGGCGTTCTTCATCACTGTGCGCAGCAGGCCCTCGGCCAGCGCGTCGGTCAGCTCCATGTTGCCGCCGTTGGTGAAGTAGCGCTCCATCGTGTGCATCATGATGTCGGCGCAGCCGGATTCAGTCTGGTAGTCGGGCAGGGTCTTGGTCAGCTCGGGGTCCATGATGGCGAACTTGGGGCGGCTGAGGTCGTCGTTGTAGGCCCGTTTCTGGTGGGTATCCTCGCGGGTGATGACACTGCTGTTGGATGTCTCGCTGCCCGCCGCCGCGATGGTGAGGATGCTGGCCACAGGCAGGCACTTCTGGGCCTTGCGGGTGTGCTCATACAGTTCCCAGACATCCTTGTCCGGCTCGGCGAGGCCGTAGGCGATGGCCTTGGCGGTGTCGATGACGCTGCCGCCGCCCACTGCCAGAAGAAAGTCGATGCCATTCTCCCGGCCGATGCGGATGCCTTCGTAGACCTTGTCGAGGTGCGGATTCGGCACGACACCGCCCAGTGTCCAGCTGGACAGGCCGGCCTCCGTCAGCGACTTCTCGGCCCGGTCGAGCACGCCGGAACGGATGGCGCTCTTGCCGCCGTAGACTACGAGGACGCGGGTGCCGCCGTATTCGCGCACCAGCGCGCCCACGCGCTGTTCGGTGCCCTTGCCGAAGATGACCCGGGTGGGGGAGTAGAATTCGAAATTGCTTGCCACTGGCAGACGACCTCCTTTTTGGTTGGAACAAAATAAAACCTGCACTCTCCCGGCGGGAGGATGCAGGTTTCATTGGAAAACATCAGACAAAAAACCTGCCGACACGAGGCGGTTGCAAGCCCTCTGTCGGCAGGATGCTTACTTCTTCGGAGTCATAGCCTCTTGACCTCGATTTCCTCATTTTTCGGTCTGTACCGGACGTTTCATGGAAGCTTCTCCTTTGAAACGATGAAGAACGATCATCAGGGGAATGAATTTCTTAGTACATTGGAATGACCCTTTTCTTAACTGTTGGAGTGCGGGATACGAATCACAGAGATGAATTTCATATTACCACATTCTTTCGAGTTAGATTTGCGAAGGGAGCGTCATTACTAGTACATTGGAGTTTCTCCTTTGGAGTTATTCAAATACGATGCTCCGTACAAAAGCTTTCTTCATTTCGAATCACCTTCGGCGGATCTATTTGAACGCGGGGGATTTATTTCACAGACTGTACTGTTATCCGCTTTATTGAATGCTCAAGACCGGCTCTTGTTGTTGTGTTTTTATACGGGGGAAACATCCCGTTTGTGGTGAGCCTCTGTTTTGCTTCTCAGCGAACCCCGACAGTCTGTGCACACTGTGCGGGTTCCATATCAACCATCGGTCTTCGCTCCTTTCTTCTTAAAGTCAGCGGGGTGAGTTCTCATTTGAACTTCTGCTGTACTTCTCTGGTTTCTGGCTTTATTATACACGCACGAGTCTGTTTTGTCTATTCGCAGAGTGCACAATGAATTGGACATACTTTTTCAAGAAACGACCAAAAAACTGTGAGAGTCGTACAAATATCAGGACGAAAGATTTTCCCTGCGCCAGAACCGTCTGTGGCTCCGGGCAGGGGAGGCGGTGCAGTAACGAATCTGCCCGAAAATTTTGGGTCGTTTGTGGAAGGATTTGCGCAAAACGGGAGAAAACGGCGAAAAACACTTACGCGGGGCGGGAGTTTGTGCTATCATAGCGGGCAATGAATGGTAGTCGTGCAAAGACAGACGAAGGTTCCGCCCTCGTCTGTCTTTTTTTATGCGGCGAAAGTTCCAGAAGACATTTTACCCACAACCAAAAATGAGGAGAAAACAAAAATGCCCAAGACCCTGCTTGAAAAAATCGTCTTTACTCTCGTGATGGCCGCGATCATGGTCTACGGAATGATCGTCTACAATGTCGCCCTCGCTACCGGCGGTGTGACCAACGCTACCTTCGGTATGGCGCTGCATGAAATGCCCATCATGGTGCCGGTGGCCTTCGTGCTGGAGTTTTTTGTAGTGGAAAAACTGGCCACCGCACTGGCCTTCACCTTTATGCGCCCTTCGGATCGCCCCCAGTTCATCACCTATACCATCTCCCTGATGATCGTCTGCATCATGTGCCCCATTATGAGCCTTGTGGCGACCGTGCTGTTCAAGGAGCCCAGCTTTGGGATGTGGGTGCACACCTTCGGCTGCAACTTCCCGATGGCCCTGTGCTGGCAGATGTTCTACTGCGGCCCGCTGGCCCGCTTTCTCTTCCGGCTCATCTTCCGCCGCGGGAAACAGTGAGCCTGTTATAAACAGGTAATATTATATAAGTCTCCGGTTAACAAAATTTCAGGTATCAAGTGCTTGACAACTATATGAATTTTATATGCCAGATATACATGGAGTGCATATTTCTGCCGGGAGCGTTTCATATTACCTCAAAAAATGAAACGAATCGCTAAAAAATGGCTAAGAAATTGGTTGAAATGGACAGTTTGAGAGCGAAATATTGTGCAAGATGTACGACAGTTTCGGCACAAGCGTGAAATAAGATATAACAAAAAGTAGAATATCGGCCGAAGGGCTTATCAAACCGGCCCAATCGTGCTATGATACCAGACGCAAAAGGATGCGCTGAGTGCGGAAAGAGGGTGTGTTTCCATGAAAAACGAACGCACCTTCTTTGATTTTCAGCGCGGCCTCTTTGACTAGAGAAACGAAAGGAGATAGAGTGAAAACGAACCACACCCTTACGCTTCAAGATAAGACTCTGCTCAGAAAGGAGGCAAAGCGATGAACGCATTGACTGCGGCCCTGAAAGAAGAGCTGAACGTGGAGATGGTCTCCATCGGCGGCTTGCAGGTGCCGGAATCCGTGGTGGTGAGCTGGGGCATCATGCTCTTTCTGGTGATCGGCTCCATCCTGCTCACCCGGAACCTCAAGGTGGATCACATCTCCAAGCGGCAGGCTGTCCTTGAGATGGTAATCACCACCATCGACGGCTTCTTCATGGGCCTGCTGGGCGAGCAGGGAAGGCGGTATGTGCCCTACCTCATGACGGTGGCTCTCTACATCGCCTGCGCAAACCTCATCGGCGTGTTCGGCATCAAGCCCCCCACGAAGGATCTGAATGTCACCGCTGCGCTGGCACTCATGAGCATCTGCCTCATCGAGTATTCCGGCGTCCGTGCCCGGGGCGGCAAAGGCTTCCTGAAAAGCCTCACCGCTCCTACCCCCATCATGACCCCCATGAACATCCTTGAGATCGCCATCCGCCCTACCAGCCTGTGTATGCGACTGTTCGGCAATGTGCTGGGCGCTTTCGTCATCATGGAGCTGATCAAGCTGGTGGTCCCGGTGTTCGTGCCGGCCATCTTCAGCCTTTACTTTGATTTGTTCGACGGTCTCATCCAAACCTATGTTTTCGTCTTCCTCACCTCGCTGTTCATGAAAGAGAGCATCGGAGGAGAGGAATAAACCTCTCCGTCACGCCTACGGCGTGCCACCTCTCCTATCGAGGAGAGACCTTGGCATTCCGGAAAGCCTTTCCTCTTCGCCAGAGGCTCCCCTCGGTAGGGGAGCTGTCGAGCGAATGCGAGACTGAGAGGTTGAACAACCAAACAACTTTACAATAAAAGGAGAAATAATTATGAACGGACTCGTAGCTCTGGGCGCTGGCATCGCAGCGCTGACTGGTATCGGCGGCGGCATCGGCATCGGCATCGCCACCGGCAAGGCAACGGAGGCCATCAGCCGCCAGCCGGAGGCTTCCGGCAAGATCCAGACCAACCTCCTGCTGGGCGCAGCTCTGGCCGAAGGTACTGCCATCTTCGGCTTCGTCGTTGCTCTGCTTATCATCCTGTTCCTGGGTTGATCACGGAGGCATGACGAATGCTGACTCTGAATCTGAACCTTCTGTATACAGTCGTCAACATTCTGGTTCTGTTTTTGCTGCTGCGCAAGTTCCTGTACAAGCCTGTCATGAACATCATCGCGCAGCGCCAGAAGCAGGTGGATGACGCCATGAACGCCGCCGAGACCTCCAAGCAGGAGGCCGCAGCGGCCCTGAACGACGCGCAGGCTAAGCTGCACAATGTGGACGCCGAGGCAGCAGCCCGCCGCACGGCCTACGAACAGCAGGCCGAAAAGGACAAGCAGCAGCTGCTGGCTGATGCCCAGAAGCAGGCCGACGCCATTCTGGCCGAGGGCAAGGCCGCCGCTGAGGCCGAGCGCCAGCATAAGCTGCGTCAGGCCGACGCCCAGACCACCGCACTGGCCCGCGCCATGTGCGAGAAGCTGCTGGCCCGCAACCTGAACGAGCAGGATGACGCACGCCTGCTGGACGACCTGTTGGAGAAAGCGGGGGCTGAAAATGGCAAGTGAATTCAGCAAGGAGTTCTTTGAGGCCAACCGCATCGTCAAAGCGGACCTCCGTGCCGCCCGCACCCCCCGCGAGGAGGACATGGACCGGATCAAGAAAGAGGTCTGCAAGCTGTACGACGCCACCGAGGTCATCCTGAATGTCACGGTGGACGACAGCCTCCTCTCCGGCTATGTGCTCCAGATCGGCGATCGCGTCTTTGATAACTCCGGCCGTCACGCCATCGACCAGATGATGGCCGACAAGCCCTCTCTGGCCACCCTCAAGACCCGCATCGAGGACTACAAACCCGCTGCCACCAGCGAGGAGGGCGGCGTGGTCGTCTCCTCTGCCGACGGCATCGTGGAAGTAGAAGGAATGGACCGCGCTGTCTACGGCGAGATTGTCACCTTCGAGAACGGTGCAAAAGGCATGGTGGAGAGCGTCGAGCCGGGCCGTCTGGGCATCATGCTCTTTGACGGCGCGGAGAGCGTCGGCGTCGGCACCATGGTCACCCGCAGCGGCAAGCGCGCGGGCATCCCGGTGGGCGAGGGCTTCCTTGGCCGTGTCATCGACCCGCTGGGCGAACCCATCGACGGCAAAGGCCCTGTCGAGGCTGTGGGCTACAACCCCATCGAGAAGCAGGCCCCCGGCATCCTCGAACGCCAGAGCGTGGACACCCCGCTCCACACCGGCATCCTCGCCATCGACTCCATGTTCCCCATTGGCCGCGGCCAGCGTGAGCTGATCATCGGCGACCGCCAGACCGGCAAGACCTCCATCGCCACCGATGCCATCCTGAACCAGAAGGACACCGGCGTGCTCTGCATCTATGTCGCCATCGGCCAGAAGGCTTCCTCCATCGCCCGCGTGGCTGAGGACCTGAAAAAGCACGGCGCTATGAGCTACACCACCATCGTGGCGGCGACCGCCTCCGACAGCGCCCCGCTGCAGTACATCGCCCCCTATGCGGGCACGGCGCTGGCCGAGTACTTCATGGCGCAGGGCAAGAGCGTCCTCATCGTCTACGACGACCTTTCCAAGCACGCGGTGGCCTACCGTGCCATCTCGCTGCTGCTCCGCCGCTCTCCGGGCCGTGAGGCTTACCCCGGCGACGTCTTCTATCTGCACTCCCGTCTGCTGGAGCGCTCCTGCCGGATGAGCGACGCACTGGGCGGCGGCTCCATCACCGCTCTGCCCATCGTGGAGACGCAGGCCGGCGACGTGTCCGCCTACATCCCCACCAACGTCATCTCCATCACCGACGGACAGATCTTCCTTGAGAGCGCCCTCTTCAACGCCGGCAACCGCCCGGCCGTCAATGTGGGCCTGTCCGTCTCCCGTGTGGGCGGCGCAGCCCAGACCAAGGCCATGAAGAAGGCCAACGCCAACCTGCGTATCGAGCTGGCCCAGTACAAGGATATGGAGTCCTTCGCTCAGTTCAGCTCGGATCTGGACGCCGAGACCCGCCATCAGCTGGAACACGGCAAGGCCCTGACCGAGATGCTCAAGCAGCCGCTCTATCAGCCCAAGACCGACGCCGAGCAGGTGGTCATCCTCGTGCTGGCCTCCCACGGGATGCTGGACGATGTGCCCCTCGCAGAACAGCGGGCACGCACCGCCGCCTTTGTGCGCCAGTTCCATGCAGACGTGTCCGGCACGATGGACGCCATCACGGCCACCGGCAAGCTCACCCCCGAGCAGACCGACACCATCCTGAACGCATGGAAGGCCTACGAGGGAGGCGAGAATCATGGCGTCCAGTAAGCTGCTGAAAGAGCGCATCGAGAGCATTCAGGATACCCGCAAGATCACGAATGCGATGTATCTGATCTCTTCCTCCAAACTGCGCAAGGCGCGCAGGAATTACCAGAACGTCCTGCCCTACTTCACCCGCATGAGGGACACCATCTCCCGTGTCGTCCCCCATCTGCCCGAGGAACCGGTGCACCCGTATTTCCACGAGCGGCAGCGGGAGGACGGCAACCCCCGCCGCGCCTATCTGGTGCTGACGGCGGACAAGGGCATGGCAGGCTCTTTCAACCAGAACGTGCTGAAGCTCCTGCTGGAAAAGGCCGATGCGAACGACCGGTTCTATGTCATCGGTCAGGTGGGCTACCGCGCCCTCCGCAAGGACCCCCGGCTGGTGAAGGAGTTCCAGTACGGCGCGACGGCACCGTCTTTGCAGCGTGCCCGTGACATCACGGTGGACGCCATCGACGATTTTAAGTCGGGCAAGCTGGATGAGATCTATCTCATCTATACCAAGATCCAGAACGCGCTCACCAGTGAGCCGGTCATGGAGCGGCTGCTGCCGCTGGACCGCGAGCATCTGCAGCCCGCTCCCAAGGGTCTGGGCGACCCCCGCGGTGAGGTGGAGCTGGTGCCCGATGCTTGGACAGTGTTCGAGCAGACCGCGCCCATCTATATGCACGGCATGATCTTCGGCGCCATGACCGAGAGCTTCTGCGCCGAGCAGAGCGCCCGCATGACGGCCATGGACTCGGCCACCAAGAGCGCCAACGATATGATCCGCGACTTGCAGCTGGAATACAACCGCACCCGCCAAGGCTCCATCACACAGGAGATCACCGAGATCATCGGCGGCGCGTCGGCGGTGAAGAATCAAGAATAACAAAACGAGGCAAATCTATGATACAGGGAACTATTATCCGCGTAGCCGGCCCTGTGGTGGACGTCCAGTTCGCCGCAGGCCGACTGCCTGCCCTGCAGGAAGCGCTGACCGTGACCGCAGAGGGCACTGAGCGCACGATGGAGGTGGCGCAGCACGTCAACGAATCGACGGTGCGCTGCATCATGCTCTCGGCCAGCGAAGGTCTGGGCAAGGGCATGGTGGTCACTGCCACTGGCCACGGCCTGACTGCCCCGGTGGGCGAGGCCACGCTGGGCCGTATGTTCGACCCGCTGGGCCGCCCCATCGACGGCAAGGGTTCGGTGGACGAGGTGCCCCACTGGCCCATCCACCGCAAGGCCCCCAGCTTTGCAGAGCAGAAGCCCGCTACTGAAATTCTGGAGACCGGCATCAAGGTCATCGACCTGCTGGCTCCCTACGCCAAGGGCGGCAAGATCGGTCTGTTCGGCGGTGCAGGCGTCGGCAAGACCGTCCTGATCCAGGAGCTGATCCATAATGTGGCCACCGAGCACGGCGGCTACTCCATCTTCACCGGCGTCGGCGAGCGCTCCCGCGAGGGCTGCGACCTCTGGGGCGAGATGAACGCCTCCGGCGTCCTCAACAAGACTGCGCTGGTCTTCGGCCAGATGAACGAGCCTCCCGGAGCACGTATGCGTGTGGCCGAGACGGGTCTGACCATGGCAGAGTATTTCCGTGAGGAGACGCATAAGGACGTGCTGCTCTTCATCGACAACATCTTCCGCTTCGTGCAGGCAGGCTCTGAGGTCTCCGCCCTGATGGGCCGTATGCCCTCCGCCGTCGGCTACCAGCCCACGCTGGCAAACGAGCTGGGCGCTCTGCAGGAGCGCATCACTTCCACCCGCGATGGCTCCATCACCTCGGTGCAGGCCGTCTACGTCCCTGCCGACGACCTGACCGACCCCGCCCCCGCCACCACCTTCGCCCATCTGGACGCTACCACCGTCCTGAGCCGTAAGATCGTGGAGCAGGGCATCTACCCCGCCGTGGACCCGCTGGCCTCCACCTCCCGCATTCTGGAAGCAGACATCGTGGGCGAGGAGCACTACCGCGTGGCCCGCAAGGTGCAGGCGACGCTGCAGCGCTATCAGGAGCTGCAGGACATCATCGCCATCCTCGGCATGGACGAGCTGAGTGAGGAAGACAAGCTCACCGTCACCCGTGCCCGTAAATTGCAGAAGTTCCTCTCCCAGCCCTTCGCGGTGGCCGAGAACTTCACCGGCCTGCCCGGCAAATATGTGCCGCTGGCCGAGACGGTCAAGGGCTTTGCCGCCATCGTGGACGGCAAGTGCGACGACCTGCCCGAGTGGGCCTTCTTCAACGTGGGCACCCTCGACGACGCCCGCAAGAAGGCAGCGGACAAGCTGGCGGAGGAAAAAGGCGGTGAGGCCTGATGAACAGCTTCATCCTCAACATCACGGCCTCCAGCGGTGAGTTCTATCAGGGCAGCTGCGAGAGCATGGTGCTGCCCGTGAAGGACGGCGTCTACGGTGTGCAGGCCGGTCACAGCCCGGTGCTGGTGGCTATCCACATGGGAATGCTCAAGTTCACCGTGGACGGCGAGACCCGGGAAATTCTGGTCGGTGACGGCATCGCCGAGGTGACGCCCACCTTCGTGCTTTTGCTGGTGGACAGCGCCGAGCGGCCCGAGGACATCGACAAGAACCGCGCCGAGGCCGCCCGCATCCGCGCCGAAGAGCGCTTGCAGCACAAGCAGAGTATGCACGAGTACTATCAGACGAAGATCGCCCTCGACCGTGCCATGCAGCGGCTGCAGACCGCATCCAAATACAAGCGTTAAGACTCCTTTCGAACATAAGCGATATTTCTCCAATTTCTCCAAAGCAGAGGGCCTGCCTGTCCATTTTACGGATGGGTGGGTCCTTTTGCGTTTCCTTTGACAGAGAAGGGGGAAAGTGATATGATTCTGGTATCCCCAAAGGAAAGACGGCCCGCATGGGAAATGCGGAGCCGCCGGAGTCCATGGCAGACGGATATGGCAGACAGCAGAGAGCCGTACAGGCAGAAAGGGCGCAGTTATGACGCTTATGACAGTCCCCGCAGCAAGCATCGCAGGCATGGTATTTTCCCTTGTCGTCTCCTTCGCACTTCCCATAGGCCTTTTCATCTACGCAAAGAAGAAGCTGGGCGCGAAGGCGGCACCGTTCTTTATCGGGTGCGGCGTTTTCTTCGTGATGGTGGTGATGCTGGAAGCTGCCATCCATCGCATCGTGTTCCAGCTGGCCGGAGAAGCGCTGACCGGAAGCGTGATCCTATACGCAGTCTATGGCGGCCTGATGGCAGCACTTTTTGAAGAGACTGGCCGTTACATCGCCATGAGGTTTCTGGTGAAGCCGATGGACTTTCCGAACGCCTTTATGTATGGCGCCGGACACGGCGGCGTGGAGGCAATGCTTCTGTGCGGCGTGGCATCCATCAGCAACATCGCAAGTGCCGTGATGATAAACTCCGGCACCATGTCTGCACAGCTGGCGTCTCTTGACGCAAAGAAGGCGGCAGACACGGCAGCTGTGCAGACATGGTGCCGGAGTTTATCATCAC
>NZ_DAWCVJ010000079.1:0-10603 GCF_052358865.1 Faecalibacterium sp. | reverse complement strand
TTTTTGCTCCAGCAGGATGCAGATACCCCCTGGGCAGCCCTCGTCGATGACGCGCTCCAGCGTCTCCTGCAGGCGGCTTCGTGCCTCCCGCGGCATATGGAGCAGCTTGTTCTGCAAGCCGTCGTTGACCAGCTCGTGGAGGCTTTTCCCGAAGATGTTCGACTCCCACAGGCGGACGGGGTCGTCCTCGAAATCCTGCAAGAGGCTCTGCACGAGGTCTTCGCTCTGCTTCTCGGTACCCACGATGGGGCTTAGCTCGGTGTGGATGACCGCCTTCATCATGTGGATGGACGGTGCGCTGGCTTCAAGGCGGACGCCATACCGCCCGCCCTGCCGGACGATCTCGGGCTGCTCCAGCGACAGCTCATCAATGGAGGGCATCACGATGCCATAGCCGGTGGCCTCCACCTGCTCCATCGCGCTGCGTATCTTCTCATAGGCACGCTTCGCTTTCGCCAGCTCGATGATGCAGGGCATCAGCCCGGCCTCGTCGCCGATCTCAAGCCCCGTCTGCTCGCTGAGCACCCTATAGAACACCTCCGGCTTGAGCAGCACCGTGATGCGCACGATGCCGTCGGCAAGGTCCATCCCGCTGAGGGCGGCGTTCTCCACCGCCTCGCAGTCCAGCACCGCCCGGCCAGAATCCGAGATGTCCTTCATCCGCGCGATCTGCCCGGAGAGCTGCATGGCCGCTGTGTACACCTCAGTCTGGAGCCAATGGCCTTTGTCCAGCATCGTCACCCAGCGCGGCAGGGCAAAATCCAGCTCCCGCACCGGGAACTCGTAAAGCACCCGGCGCAGGATCTCCCCCAGCTGCTCTTCGTCGAGGTCGAGGCAGCTCACGGGCAGCACCGTCCGGCCATAGCTTTCTTCCATCTCCTCCGCCAGCGCCTTTGTCCCGGGGGCATCGGGATGGGTGCTGTTGAGCAGGATGACGAAGGGCTTACCCAGCGCTTCCAGCTCGTCGATGACCCGTTTTTCCGCCGGGACGTAGTTTTCCCGCGGTATCTCGCTGATGGTGCCGTCGGTGGTGACGACGATGCCGATGGTGGAGTGGTCCCGGATGACCTTCCGGGTGCCGGTCTCGGCGGCGAGGTCGAATGGGATCTCCTCGTCGAACCACGGACTTTTGACCATCCGGGGCTTGTCATTCTCCTCGTGGCCCATCGCCCCCTCCACCATGTAGCCCACACAGTCGATGAGCCGGATGCTGCACTCTCCCCCGCCCTCCAGCGCCAGCGGCACCGCCGACTCCGGGATGAACTTCGGCTCGGTGGTCATGATGGTGCGCCCCGCCGCCGACTGAGGCAGCTCGTCGCGGGCGCGGAGCTTTGCGTCCTCCGGCCCGATGGCGGGCAGCACCAGCTTCTCCATAAACTGCTTGATGAGGGTGCTCTTGCCCGTGCGCACCGGCCCCACCACGCCGATGAGGATGTCTCCGCCGGTGCGTGCCCCTATCTCGCGGCAGACTGCCGCCTGCTCAATTCGTTCCTGATTTGCCAAAACGCTCTCCCCTCTCTTCCCGTTTCTGGGTACACTTTATGCGCGGACATGAGGAAAATATGACGCAAAAAAGGCCGAAGCCCCAAGGATCTCTCGGGACTCCGGCCTTTTTTCTCCTACCGTTACACCAGCGTCGGGACAAGCGCCGCCAGCTTTTTGGCCAGCTGTGCGTGACCGTGACGGGTCAGGTGCATGAAATCCACCTGATTGAATGCGCAGTCGGCAGCATCGAGAAAGTGGACGCCCTGCCGCTCGGCGACGATGCGGAACTGCTCTGCCACGCCTTTCGACTTCTCCACGCAGCCCTCGCCCATGACGGCGTCGTGGAAGCCGTCGCCGATGCGGGGCGGAGCCACGACAAGGATGTTGGGGGCTTTGGTGCCCCAGCAGTCCACGCTCTTTGCCTTGAGGATGAGGCGCTCCATCCCTGCACCGATGCAGGCGGCGTTGGCGTTGAACCGCTCCTTGACGTCATTGGTACCCAGCATAATGATGAGCAGGTCGATGACCTCGTGGCTCTTGAGGAGCGCATAGGCCACGCTCAAAGCGTCCATCGACTCATGAATGGGGTCCACGAAAACCGTCGTCCGGCCCGAAAGGCCCTCTTCCGTCACAAGATACTCGCTGCCCAGCGCTGTTTGCAGCCGACAGGTCCAGCGCTCATCCTCGTTGAAGCGGATGCCGTGGTCGGCGCAGTCCGCCGGGTCGGCGCAATAGCCGTGAGTGTTGGAGTCTCCCAGACAAAGGATATGCTTTTTCATCGTTTCATTCCCCCTTTTCAGTTTTCGCCCCGTGACTGGCGGAAGTAGTAGACTGCGCCCACCATGCCGGCGTCGTTGTGAAGCTGGGCGGCGCGGATCTCCAGTCCCTCTGCAAAGGCGGGCATGATGGAAGCCCTCACCTTTCTGGCGATGGGTTCGATGAGCAGCTCCTGCTGAGCGCTGACGCCGCCGCCGATGAGGATGAGCTGCGGGTTGAAGATGTGCACCAACCCCGCAAGACCCTGCACGATCTCGTCCGTCCAGTCCTCGAGAAGAGCGAGGATGATGGGGTCGCCCGCATGGGCCGATTCGAAGATGGCACGGCCATCTCTCCACTTATGATTGCGGGGCTGCGCAGCACGCACGAGGGCCGTAGTGGCGGCATACCGCTCCCAGCAGCCCGATGCACCGCAGGTGCAGAGGACGCCGTCCAGCGCATGGGTACGGTAATGGCCCAGCTCACCGCCGAGGCCCCGGGCACCTTCCAACAGCCGTCCGCCGGTCAGGATGCCGCCGCCCACGCCGGTGCCCAGCGTGACACCGATGACGTCCGTATAGCCTTTCGCCCCGCCGACCCAGACTTCGCCCAGCGTCATGCAGTTGGCGTCGTTGGCGACGGTGACGGGCAGGCCGAATCTTGCTTCCAGCTCGGCCTTGATGGGGCTTCCGATGTAGTTGGGCAGGCTGCCGCAAGTGCCCACGACCGTGCCCGTGTGGGTGTCGATCTGGCCCGTGGCCGAGACGCCGATGCCCGCAAGGCTCTGCGGCCTGACGTCCTGCTCCTTCAGAAACTGTTCGGAGGCCGAAAGCACCGTCGTGAGGATGGGTGTCTCATAGTAGTCGAAACAGACACTCTGCTCCGCCTTGGCAAGGACGCGGCCCTCTTCATCTACGATGCCAAGCTTGACGCTGGTGCCGCCGATGTCGATGGCAAGATACTGTTTCATAGTCGTATCTCCGTATCATTTTTATTTTTGCATGGCGTTGATGGCCCCGGTAAAGCGGGCCGTGATCTCAGCCGGGCGGGTGATGGCACCGCCGACGACGAGGGCGAACGCACCGGCCTCCAGCGCCTTGACGGCCTGTTCCGGGTAGTGGATGTGGCCCTCGGCGATGATCTTTGCCGGACACTCTGCGGCCAGCTTGTGGACAAAGTCAAAATCAATGTCGTCGATGCCCTTGGTCTCGGGCGTATAGCCGCGCATGGTCGTGCCCACAAAGTCAGCCCCGGCTTCCGCGCAGAGCATGGCATTCTCAAAGTTGTCGCAGTCGGCCATCACCAGCTGGTCGGGGTATTTTTCCTTGATGGCACGGATGAACTGGGCCGAGGTAGAGCCATCGGGGCGCAGCGCACCCGTGCCCTGCACGGCAAGGATGTCCACGCCGCAGGCTGCCAGCTCGTCCACTTCCTTCATGGTGACAGTGATGTACATCGGCGTGCCGGGGTAATCCTTTTTGATGATGCCGATGACCGGCAGGTCCACCACCTGCTTGATCTGGGTGATGTCCCGGACGGTGTTGGCGCGGATGCCCACAGCGCCGCTCATGGCGGCTGCCTTTGCCATCAGAGGCATGACTCCGCCCTCTTTGGTGTAGAGAGGCTCCGTCTCAAGGGCCTGACAGGAGACGATAAGCCCACCCTTGATCTGCTCAAACAGCTTTTCTTTTTCCATATCCATCAGTCCTCCATCCTGATCTTGATGACTGCTTTGCGCACATGGTCACAGCCGGGGCGTGCCACGCCGGGCTTGTGCAGCTCACCGGGGAAGAACAGAACGAACCGTCCCTCGCCCAGCACACCGCTGACGGCGTCCGGACTGGTCCTGAAACCGATGTCTCCCGCAAACTCCCCTGCTTCCTCACCGGGCAGGTTGGTATAGCCCCAGCCCTCGCCGCCGGTCAGGTCGATCTGAAGGTCGGCGTACTTTTTGTGGTACTCGAGGCGGGCACTGTCGGGGTTCAGCCCGGCCTCCATCACGTTGATGAAGACATTCTCTCCGTCCACCTCGGTGCGGCCCAGCGGAAGGTCGCTCAGGTCGTGAGCTACATAGTAGGCGGTGAGGTAGTCGATGGCGGTTTCCAGATTCTTGTGGAGTCCCCGGTAACGGTTCAGGTTCTCCAGTGCGTCGCAGATCATGGTGATTTTCTCCTAACTGATTTTTTTCACAAGCACAAAGAGCGTCTGCCCTCTCCCCTCATGAAGAGACGGAGAGGGGACGCTTTTTTGCTTCTCAGAGCTTTGCAATAGCGGCTTCGATCATGGCCTGTGCCTCGGCGATGACTGCTTCATCCTCTGGGATGAGGCCGGGCATCGGCTCACGGACACCGCCCAGCTCAAGGCCGTACATCCGGCGCAGGATCTCTTTCTGCACAGCGTAGAGGTTGCCGTGGGCCGAGCACATCTTATAGATGATGCGGTCGGCGTCGTACTGGATGGCCTGTGCCTCCTTGATCTCGCCCTTGTTGATGTGGTCGTTCATGGCCAGATACAGCTCGGGCATGACGGCGTAGGTGCCGCCGATGCCGCCGTCTGCGCCGATGACGCGGCCGGAGACGAACTGCTCATCGGGGCCGTTGAAGACCACGAAGCTGCCCTCGCCCCGGGCGGCGACGCCGGCGTCCTTGAACATCTGGATGTCCTGCGTGGGCATCGAGCTGTTTTTGACCGCGACGACGTTGGGGTTCTTGAGCATCTCACCCAGCAGGCTCATGGTCAGGCCGGTGCCGGCCAGCTGCGGGATGTTGTAGATGACGAACTCGGTGTTGGGCGCTGCGGCGGACATATCGTTCCAATACTTGGCGATGGCGTACTCCGGCAGGTGGAAGTAGATGGGCGGGATGGATGCGATGGCGTCCACACCCACGCTCTCGGCATGACGGGCCAGCTCGACGCTGTCGGCGGTGTTGTTGCAGCCGACGTGTGCAATAACGGTCAGTTTGCCCTTAGCTTCGCTCATGACCGCCTCGAGGACAGCCTTGCGCTCATCGACGTGCTGGTAGATGCACTCGCCCGACGAGCCGCCCACATACACGCCCTTGACGCCCTTGGCGATGAGGTGGCGGGTCAGCGCCTTGACGCCCTCGGTGGAGATATTGCCCTCTGCGTCATAGCAGGCGTAGAAAGCCGGGATCACGCCCTGATATTTGGTGATGTCTTTCATTTGTCTATGTCCTTTCTGATAATTTCAATCAAACTCGATGCTCTTCCAAAGCGGCTTTCCTCTTGCGGTGCCCTGCGTCCGCTTCGGCCCTTGGAGCGGGCCTCGCGTCCTGCTGACCGCGGCGCCAAAAGTTGCTTCCTGACCTGTATTCCCCTTTTCAGGTTCTACAGTAGGCAAGCGGCTTTCCTCTTGCGGTGCCCTGCATCCGCTTCGGCCCTTGGGCGGGCCTCGCGTCTTGCAGACCGCGGCGCCAAAAATTTCTCCCTGTTTCGGCCGCAGGCCGCGGTCGAAATTTTAGCCTTTAACCGCACCCATTGCGATGCCCTTGGTGAAATACTTCTGGAAGATGAGGAAGATGATGATGATCGGCACAGCGGCCAGCGCGGCACCGGCCATGATAAGGCCGAAATCGGTGCTGTTCTCTGCCTGCAGCTTTGCGATGCCCAGCGAGATGGTAAGGTTGCTGGTGCTGGACAGCATGATGAGCTGCATGAAGTAGTCGTTCCAGCTGTTGATGAAGGTGAAGATGGCCAGTGCGCCGATGCCCGGCTTGACCATCGGCAGCACGACGCTGATAAAGGTGCGCGCCTCGCTGGCTCCGTCGATGCGGGCCGCCTCCAGCATTTCGGTGGGGATGCCCTCACTGAACTGTTTCATCAGGAAGACGCCGAAGGGCCAGCCCACGATGGGGAAAATGACGGCCCAGATGGTGTTGTAGAGTTGGAGCGAGCTCATCTCACGCAGCAGCGGGATGAGGATGACCTGCTTAGGCAGGGCCATCGCGCAGACGATGAGGGTGAAGAGCAGTTTACGGCCGACAAAGCGCTTTTTGGCCAGCGCATAACCTGCCATTGCTGCGGTGATGCAGGTGAGGATCATGGACATGACAGCCATGAACACCGTGTTGATCATCCAGCGCAGGGCTGCCGGGGCCGTAGGGCCGATGGAGAAATAGATGGGTTCGCCGTCCGCGCTGAACGAGCCGCTGAACGGGACCGCCAGCTGCCACAGGGGTGCGCTCTTGCCGGCGAAAAGCTTCTGGTAGTTGGTCAGCACCCACTGACTGGGCCACCACTCAGGGGTGGTAGAGTTTATAGCCGCGCCGGTCTTGAAGGAGCCGGTGATGATCCAGTACAGCGGGAAGGCAAACAGCACGGCCATGATGCTGATGAGGATGAGGGTCAGGATCATGTAGGCGCTCATCTTTTTCAGCTTGCTGGGGTGACGCTTCAGCGGTTTCTGTTTTTTTGCAGTTGCAGTCATTGCCCGGCACCTCCTTTAATTATCCTGACTGCCAAGCTTGAACTGGACAGCCGACAGGATGGCGATGATAACGGCCAGTACAACGCCCATTGCGTTGCCGTAACCATAGCGGTAGAGCTTGAACGCGGTGTAGTAGATATAGTACATGATGGTATCGGTGCTGTGGTTGGGGCCGCCGGAGGTCAGCAGCTGGATCAGCGCGAAGCACTGGAAGGAGTTGATGGTGGTGATGACCAGAATGTACAGGGTGGTGGGCATAATGGCGGGCCACTTGATCTTCCAGAAGCACTGGAAATCCGTTGCGCCGTCCACCTCAGCGGCTTCCACGATGGATTGATCCACATTGCCCAGCGCAGAAACATACAGCACGATGGGCTGGCCGACGGAGGTGGTGAGCAGGATGAGGATGATGCAGCCCAGTGCATACTTTTCATCGCCCAGCCAGTTGATGTTCTTGTCGATGAATCCCACGGCCTTGCCCAGATAGTTGAAGATGCCGTAGTAGTTGTTGTACATCCACTTCCACACGACGGTGACGGCCACCGAGCCGGTGACGACTGGCAGGTAGAACACGCAGCGGAAGAGGCTCGTCGCCCACTCAGGCAGGTCAACGATGGCTGAGCTGATCCACAGCGAAAACGCGCAGGTCACAGGCACCGAGACGACCACGATGATGAAGGTGTTCTTCAGCGCACCGCGGAAGATAGGGTCAGCGAACAGCTCTTTATAGTTCGCAAGACCCACGAAGATGTCCGCGCGGTTCATGGTCGAGTCAAAAAAGCTCGTGACCACGCAGAGGATCATAGGGTAGATGACAAAGCCGAGGAAGAAGATGAGACTGGGCAGGAGGAACAGATAGGAAGCGATGGTCTCCTGCCGAACCAAGGCGCCGCTGCGCTTCGGCTCTTTGATGCTTGCTGTCTTTGCAGCCAAAGAAATCACCAAACCTTTCGTTCTGATGGGGTGCGGTGTCTTACCCAAAAATACCCCTCCCTCGCCGGGATGTTCGAGGGAGGGGCACGCATTTCCTGATTTGCCCTCAGGCGGGACGCTTATGCTTCGGCCGCTGCGGCTGCGTTGGCGTTCTCGACGAAGGTGGCAACAGCAGTTGCAACGTCCTCACCGGTGCCCACGCGCTGGAGCATATTCCACCACTCGGTGCGAGCCGTTGCCCAGCCCGGAGTGATCTGGTAATAGTCACCCAGATAGGACATGAACTTGGTGTACTCGCTCATGATGGCGTTGTCGGCGTAGATGTCGCCCACGCTGGCACGGACCGGGAAGTAGGTGGAAGCCAGAACGCTGTTCTTGACCTGATCGGGGTCCGCTGCGATGAACTCGATAAAGGTCTTTGCTGCCTTGACCTTTGCCTCGTCGCCGTTGTCGAAGATGCCGAAGCCCCAGATGCCGCCGCAGAGCTTCGGGTCGCCGCTTGCGGTGGGGAATGCCATCGGCATGATCTCGTCGCCGTCGTTGGTCAGGCCGGCGTCGTTGTTGTCGCTGTTCAGCTGCTGCGCGATGTTCCAGCAGAAAGCCATCTGCAAAGTGCCGTTGCGGAACAGGGTGATCTCGTCGCCGCCTGCGATGGAAGCGTCGAAGTTGATGCCGTCGGTGTCGTACAGGGTCTGGATGGCCTTGATGTTCTCAGCGGAGTCTGCGGTGTACTTGGTGTGTGCATCGTCGGTGAAGGTGCCGCCGTACATATTGTTGATGATCGCACGGGTGCCCTGATCGCCGCCCTGACCACCGCAGTAGACAGCCGCCACGTTCTCGTAGCCGCCCTTGTACAGGGCGTCAACGGTGTTCAGGAAGCCCTCGGTGCTCCAAGTGTGCTTATCGGTGTCGATGTACTTGTCTGCGCCCACTTCCTTGACCTTGGTCATGTTGACGGCCATGCAGTGTGCCGTCATGCACAGGGGGTACTCGTAGTAGTCGCCCTTCTCGTTGTGGCAGGCGGAGTTGACGGACTCGTAGATGTCCTTCTTGGCATCATCGGTCCACAGGTCGTTCAGCGGGGCCATGACGCCCTTCGCGCCCCAGTTGGCCACCAGACGCTCGGGGCCTTCCATGATGAGGTCGGGTGCGCTGCCGCCCTCGATGGCGGTGTTGACCTGATCGTCGCCGTTGGTATAGTCCAGATACTCGACGGCCACCTTGATGTCAGGATACTTTGCGTTGAAGCTGGCGATCAGCTCCTGCACGGTCTCGTCCTTGCCCCAGCCGCCGATGGGGTATGTCCACAGCTTGATGCTTGTGCCGGAGGCTGCGGTGGAAGCAGCAGCAGAAGCTGCAGTGCTGGTGGAAGCGGGCTTACCGCCGCAGGCAGCCAGAGCACCGGCTGCGCTCAAAGCGCCAACGGCCTTCAAGAAGGAGCGACGAGAGATAACATTCTTCATAATGAGTTCTCCTTACCTATCATATCGGCGGCCCTTCATCCCAGACCGCTCTTGTTGGCCCTATTATAGAAAATATCTTTCATTTTGTCCATCGGTTGCATACACAATTTTCAGAAAGTTTTCTTGTCTATTCCGCACAAATATCTGGGATACCAGCTATCTTTTGGCCATTTTCGCCAATTTTATACGTCGTTGTAGCCATTTTGTAATCACCTCTGCGCAGTTTGTCATTTTCAACAGGAAAAATATTTTCTCACTCATTTTTCGTTTTTGAAATTTATTTTCAGTAATGGGTACTACTTTTCCTCAATTTTTGGATGCTCTGCACAGCATCTGCGCCTGAATTATGGTAAAAGGTACACTTGTCAAGCCGCTGAAATTCTTTTATACTTTTTATATAGGTGTCCCCTCCCCTGCGCGGCGGACGGGGCGATAAGGATAAGAAGGTGTAAGACGCCTGCGGGCATTGTGGCCCGCCTGACCGAAGGAGCAAAGCTATGGGTACGAATTTTTGGGAACTGCTGCAGCAGCGGCAGGGCCAGTTGACGAGATCCGGCCATGCCGTGGCCGACTACCTCTTACAGCACGCCGATGAGGCGCAGTATCTTTCCATTTCCTCTCTGGCCCGGGAGTGCAATGTCGCCGAGGCCACGGTGTTCCGGTTCTGCCGGGCGCTCGGGTTCGATGGCTACCACGAGATGCGCATTGCGTTGGCGCAGGCCAACGCCACCGGCACCATGTCCAGCCAGCGGGAGCTTCAGCCCGGGGCTTCCACCGAGACGCTCTTTGAACACGCCAGCGCTCGTCTCTTTACCGCCATCAACGGCACTCAGAACGCCCTCTCTGCCGAGGCCGTGGATGAGGCCGCACGGATGCTCCGGGAGGCCAAGCAGGTCTTCTGCTTCGGACAGGGCGGCAGTATGCTGCTGGCCAACGACATCTGCGCCCGCTTCGCCAGCCTCTCCACCAAATTCCGCACCTCCGGCGACAGCCATCTGCAGCTGTTGACCGCCAGCCTGATGAACGAGGCCGATGTTGTCCTCTTCGTCTCCTACTCCGGTGCGACCCGCGATATGATGGAGACTCTCCGCACGGCCAAAGCTGCCGGCGCGAAGATCATCCTTCTGACCCATTACGAGGACTCCCCCGGCGCATCGCTGGCCAATGTCGTCCTTCGCTGCGGCGCACAGGAAAGCCCGCTGGACTCCGGCAGCATTCCCATCAAGGTAGCCGTCCTCTATGTAGGCGAGGTCCTGGTGCTGCGGTACATCCTCGACTCCCCCGAGCAGGCCAACGCCGCGCAGGAGCTTACCAGCGAAGTTCTGACACTGAAGATGCTCTGATCCCCCACCCCTCCCCCCGCGTGATGCAAAGCAACGCATTACCGTGAAAATCATACTTTTTTCGAATAAATTCAAAAAATTCTCAAAAATCCGTTGACAAAGACTCCATATCTGAGTATAATATCTCATGTCGCCGGTGCTCCGACAGAAAAAAGCACCGGATGATGACCGGGTGT
>NZ_DAWCVJ010000078.1:0-10676 GCF_052358865.1 Faecalibacterium sp. | reverse complement strand
AGAACGCACGGTCAATGTAGTGCTTGATGACCGTGATGCCGTTCTTTTCCGCATAAGCCGTGCATTCCCGAATCTGGCCTTCAATGGATTCTTCACGCTGGTTATACGATGAATAGCAGGCATAGATTACGGCGGTCATAGACTCACTTCCTTTTTCTTATCGAACAGACGGGTAGCTTTTTGCGTACTTGTAAATCTGCCGTGCACAGTCAAGGCTCATTTTGCTGGAATCGTTGTGTTTGAGCCATGCGTTCACGTTGCCCGGATTCAACTTTAAGTCCGTATAGAGACGATAATTCGTCAATTTCTTTTTCTTCTGAAGTTCCAATACCCGGCGATGGATCAGCTCTTTTGTGTCATTGTCTGCAAGGACGGCATCTCGCACCGAACAATAGCTGCGCCAAACCTTCAAATAGCCTTCCGGCAGTTCATGGGACTGGTTTTCTAAAAGCAGCAGCATTTGCGCCAGCGAGTAGCGGTTGGAAAGCTGCTCATATTCCGCAGCAACAGCGCTGGTTGCAGTATGGCGGAGCAACAAATCTACTTTATTAAAGGTCAGCGCATAGAGAAACAGCGGTTCTTTCAGGCGGGGATTCTCGCTCCCATCTCCATTGCAGCGTTCGATTGACACAGGTTGAGTTATCGGCAGATACAGCAAACACAGCGGGCAGCTCTGTTACCAGAGCTGCCCGTTGTGTTCGTTTATGAAAAGGAGAACTTAGATCTCATACCACTTGATCTCGTTGGCATCCAGATGCAGAGCAAAGCTGCTGCCGTCTGTGGTGTAAACGGTGGTGTCCTGCGGCTCGTACGTGTTGTTCACCACACAATACTTGCCGTTCTTGACGTAGGCGTGAACTTCTACATTATAATTGGAGCTGAACCATGTATGCAGTTCCTCCTCGCTGTGGGCACTCCACAGGATAGCGCGGTAAAGGGTGCGGCTGTTGGCAAAACTGTAAGGCACACCGCTGATGTACACGGCACGACCCTTGCCGAAGTCGTGTGCCGCCATCTGCACTTCCTTGTTCCGCTGCACCAGCACTTCGGTGCCTTCAAGGGCGTAGATGTTCTTTTTGCCCTCGCCAAAGTCCACGGGTTGGTCGGCGTCCTGCAAGATAAAGTGGTCGGGGTGCTCCTCCCAGTTGTACTTGTCGTAGTTGAGGGTGAAGCCGTTTTCTTCCTCCACGCCCAGCACGCTGGCAAGCTGGAGAATGTGGCCCTGATACGGGTGACCGGAAGGCTCACCCACGCCGATAAAGCCGCCGCCGTTCCAGACGAACTTGCGGATAGCGGAGGAGATCTCCGGGTCTTCCCACCAGATGCCGCCGGTGTGTGCGGTGTCGGCATCGCCGACATTGATAATGACATCCAACGAATCCAGCAGATGCGGGTCGTTCTTGATATCCTCAAAGCTAATAAACTTCACATCAAAGGGCGCACCGGACAGCATCTCAATGACACCGGCATAGCTATAGTTTTGCTTGTAATAGAGGGCGTGATGCACCATGTGACAGCCCCAAGCCCGCATTTTACCCCAACAGTTCAGCACGGCCACTCGCTTGACACAGTAGGGTGTGGTGCCCTTGATGTTCTCGTACAGTTCGCGGAACTCGTTGCAGACGCTCTCCACGTAGTCCACGAACTCCGGGAACTGCAAGGCCAGTTTCAGATAGCCGCCATAGCCGATGCGGTCGATGGGCTTGCGCAGGATAGCGCGGCGGGCTGTAACCCAGTTCTCCTTGGCTTCCCGCACCGGGTCGCCGCCCTCGTGGAAGGTGTCGGGGAAGAAGTACGGCAGGAAACGGCCCTCGGTGTACTTCACGCCCTCAATGTCAGAGATCAGGCGCAGGGTGGAGCCGTTGCCCACGCTGCCCACTACGGCATCCAGTCCGATGGTCTTGAACTCC
Source organism: Faecalibacterium sp. (assembly GCF_052358865.1). Classification (NCBI taxonomy): domain Bacteria; kingdom Bacillati; phylum Bacillota; class Clostridia; order Eubacteriales; family Oscillospiraceae; genus Faecalibacterium; species Faecalibacterium sp. The sequence continues at coordinate 8,766 of NZ_DAWCVJ010000078.1, read as the reverse complement.
GGCATGAAAGGTTCGGTGCCGATCCAGTGATCGCCGAGGAACATCATGGCCTCGCACCCGCACGCGTGGGTGATGTCCACCATCTCCTTGGCAAGCTTTGCCACCTCGCGGCGCTGGAAGGCCTGAAAATCCCGAAATTCCTTGCTGGGCACCCGATACTGGTTGTTGTAGTAGCCCTGATCGATGATGTACTCCGGGCGGAACTTGTAGCCCACCTCCTGCTCAAACTGATTCAGGATGTAGGGGCTGACCGAAGCAGAGTAGCCATACCAGTCCACGAACTTCTCCCGCTTCAGCTCGTCGAAGATCAGGGTGAACTGGTGGAAGAAGGTGGTGTAGCGGATGACGTTTACATAGGGGTGCTCGGCAATGAACCTGCGCAGGCGCTCCATGGAATACTTGTGGGTCTTGGGCTGACGCACGTCAAAGGTGATCTGGTGCTCAAAATTCGTCCAGCCGTTGGTGGTAGCGTTGTACATATGCACCGGGTCCCAGATGAGGTAAGCCAGAAAACTGACGGTATACTCATGGAACGGTACGGCCTGTACGGTCACACTGCCGTCGGCGTAGCTCCACTGCTCCGGCGGCACGGGCTGACCGGTGGTTCGATCCATGACCTCCCACCAGCGGGTGATGTCGTCGTTGGTGTTCACCTGCATCAGCTCTGGGCTGATGCCCTTCATCAGCGGGATGGTCACGGTGTCGCCGGGGGCGGTGTAAAAGCCGGTCATGATGTAGCACTGCTGCACCTCGTCCGGGTTTGCCTTTGCCCACGCGTTGTCCTTGCGGGTGGTATAGTAGGTGGAGTAGATCTTGGCGTCCGCATCCTTGAGCTGCTGCGGAAAGTCGGTGCCGTCGCAGTCGCGGATGGCATCAGCACCCCACTTTTTTAAGATCTCCAGTGTTTCGGGCACAACGTCCAGGTCTGTGGGAATGGTCACGCGCCCGGTCTTTCTTATTTCATCCATGGGAAACTCTCCTTTTGCCTCTTTTTGAATCGTAGGGGGTCAATCGTAGGCGGCGTTATACAGCGCCAGCACAGCCAGCAGCAGCGCTACGCCCACCAGCATGATGCCAAGCCCTGCCAGCTGCCCGGTCATTTTCCAGCCGGACACCACCAGCACCAGTGCCAGCACGAACAGCACCAGCATCAGGATCATGCGCAGGGCGGGATGGTTTTTCCAATATGCTTTCATCGTCTGTCTCCTTAACCTTTCAGGCCGCCCACGGTCATGCCCTGCGTCAGCTGCCGCTGCACGCAGATGTACAAAATCAGGGTAGGCAGCATCACCAGCACAAGGCCTGCGTACATGGTACCGTACTGGGCGGCGCTCTGCTGCGCCTGCATCAGGTTCAAAAGACCTACCGGCAGGGTGCGGGGTGCCTTGGTGGAGCTCATCAGGGTCATGGAGATGATATACTCGTTCCAGAAGGACAGGAAGTTGAACAGGATAATGGTGATGATGGAGGGCTTTGCCATGGGGAAGATGATGCGGGTCATGGTGGAAAAATAGCTTGCACCGTCGATATAGGCGGCCTCCTCAAAATCGTGGGGCAGGGTGGCAAAGTAGCCCGACAGCAGGTAGATGGTAAAGGGCAGCGCGGTGGCGGCGTATACCACCGCCAGCACCACCAGATTGTTCAGCAGAAAGCCGCTGCCGAAATGGCCTTTCAGCCACACATCGCTGTCCCGCAGCATCAAAAAGATGGGCACCACGATGTAGTTCACGTTGATGAACAGGCCCGCCATGAACAGGGTGTTCAGTACCTTGCGCCCCTTGAAGTGGAAGCGGGACAGGCAGTAGGCGGCGGGCAGGGCAACGACCAGCAGCAGTGCCAGCGCCAGCGCGGTGACGATGACCGAGTTGAGCATATATTCGCCCATTTGGGCACCATTCCATGCGTTGACAAAGTTCTGCCAGTAGAACCCGGCGGGCAGTGCCCAGGGGTTGCCGTAGAACTCTGCATTCTGCTTGATGGAGGCCATGAACACCCATGCCACCGGCACGATGATGGTAACGGCCAGCAGAACCAGCACAAAATAGATGAAAAACTTGTACAGACCTTCCGCAGAGCGGGAAGATTTTTCGGTGGTATTCTGCATCTTCTTCCCTCCTTAAAATTCCAGCGTATCGCGGTTGGTGACCTTGTTGACACAGGCGGACAGGGCAAACGAGAACAGGAAGATTACCACGCCGATAGCCATACTGTAACCATACAGGCCGGCGTCTTTCTGGCTGTACATATAGCTCAGTGCCACATCCGATGCGCCGTTGGGCCCGCCGCTGGTCATGGCCTTGACGAAGAGGAAGGCCATGTTGATGGTGGAGATGATAAAGAAGGTGAGGGTGGTGCGGATATTCGTCCAGATGAGAGGGATGGTGATCTGGAAGAACTGGGTCAGCCGCCCGGCACCGTCCAGATTGGCGCTCTCGTACAGGCTGATGGGCACGGCAGACATGGAGGCCATGTACATGACCATGTAGTAGCCGATGGCCTGCCACACCATGGCAATGATGATGGAGGGGATGACCAGTTTTTCGCCCTTCCACAGGATGGGGTCGCTCATGTTGCGGAACAGGCCGATGATGCTGTTCAGCATGCCGTTTTCCGGCTTATAGATGGCAGAGAAGATGCCGGAGATGACGACCACCGACAGGATGTTGGGGATGTAGAAGATGATGCGGAAAAAGTTCTGGCCTTTGATCTTCTCCCGGGTGAGGATGGCGGCAAATACCAGTGCAAAGGCGAAGGTGATCAGGGTGACCGTTACCACCAGCAGGATCATATTCTGCATGGAGCGGATGAACTGGGTGTCCCGCAGCAGATGCTGGAAGTTTTTGAGCCCCACAAAGGTCTCGTTGGGAGAATAGGCACCCCGCTCATACAAACTCATGCGGAACACGTTGAGGGTGGGCAGGATCATAAAGAGGAAAAACAGGATGGTAGCCGGTGCCACACAGAGGAATACGAACCGTTTGCGGCTTTTATCCGTTCTCATAGGGGATTGACCGCTCCTTTCTTGATGGTACTGTACAGCCCAAAAAAGCGGAGGCGGTAAAAACCGCCCCCGCTGGGCAGGGCTTAATTACTCGATGATGTTGGTGCGCATCTGGTCGCTGGCGGACTTGATGCCGTCGATCCACTGCTGCTCGGTCATGCTGCCGGACACCAGAGAGTTGACGGGGTCGAAGAACACGGTGCGGACTTCCACGCCGGGGATGGCGCTGAAGGCTGCAAAGTTGCCCATAGCTGCCTTTGCGCCGTTATCATAGATGGAGTAGAACATCTTGTTGTCGCCGTCCAGATCATCGGCAATGCCCAGCACAGGCTGGATCGCACCGCTCTCGGCGAACAGCTTGCAGGCTTCGTCACTATACAGGTACGCCACGAACTGCTTGGCTGCATCCAGATGCTCAGCACCCGCCGGGATCCATGCCTGCTCGAACCAGGTGTAGCTGTAGCTGTCGCCGCCGGCCTTGACAGCGGGCAGAGCGGTCATGCCCCACTCAAAGCCGTCTGCACGGGGTGCTTCGGCCATCTCGCCCACGATCCAGGTGCCGTTGGGCATGAACAGGGCCTTGTTGTCCAGCACCAGCTGCTGATTCTGGGTAAAGTCCTGATCGTTGGCCTGTGCGGGGGTGATGGGATTAGTGTAGGAAGCCAGCTTTGCCACGATATCAAAGCAGGTCTTTGCCTCGGGGGTGTCCCAGATGCCCTCGGTGTAGTGGGTGGCCTTGTTGAAGAAGTCGGGGCCGCCGGCAGCGTACATCAGCGCATAGAAGAAGGCGTCGAAGTAGCCGGTGGTGGGGTAGGTGAACAGGTAGGTGCCCTCAGCGGCAGCCTTGTCGCCCAGTGCCCACATCTCGTCCCAGGTCTTGGGCACGTCCCAGCCCTTTTCCTTCAGGAAACCGGCGTTGTAGAACAGGCCGCAGGGGCTGTAGAACATGGGAGCCAGATAGGTTTTGCCGTCGCCGTAGGGGTTGGTCAGGGAGGTGTCGGTAAAGCCGCCGGCGATCTTCTCGCTCACCTTCTTGCTCTCGCCGGGCACAGTCATGCTCAGCACATCGGTGATGTCGGCGATCAGGTTGCCCTTGATGAACTGCTCGGTCAGGGCAGCTTCACGGCCGGTGGCCAGATGGACCACGTCGGGGTAGTCGCCGCCCTGCATGGAGGGGCCGATGACGTCCTCCAGCTTCTTGTCGGTGGTCAGGTCCACCTTGATGCCGGTCTGTGCGGTAAAGGCTTCGGTGACCTTCTTCCACATCTCAGCGCCATAGCCGGTCTCGATGGCAGCGACCTTGATGGTCACGTTCTCTGCTGCGGCAGAAGCAGCAGAAGAAGATGCCGCGCTGGATGCGGTAGAGCTGGAAGAACCGCCGCAGGCGGCCAGGCCCAGTGCAGCGGCACCCACGCCAGCCACTTTCAGAAAATTGCGACGAGAAATGCGTTTCATAGTGTATCCTCCATCATAAAGTTCCGTTCAAAACACAGCCGGGGCAAACAGGCTTCGTCCGAAGGGGCTGTGGTTTTTTCTGCTTCCAATATAGAGGTTTTCACGGTTTGCAACAAGGTCTTTGTTGTTTCATTTTTTAGAAATATTGCTTTTTGGAAATTTCTTTCAGCAAAAGCAATAAAATTTGTACTGTGGTTTTGGTACATTCTCCCCGCTTGTAACCAGTTTGACATATTTTTTGCACTCTATCGAAGGCAAAAGTATTGAACCCGTCCAAAAATCAGGGCTTGCATTTTTTCTTCATTGCCTCTATAATGAGAAAAACGCACGAAAAAGCGCATCGTTTTTAGGCTTGTATTTTTAGTATCTTGCTTTTATTTTTATAGTTTTTGCGTTTTGCTTCAAAAGGAGCCATTTATGAGTAGCGAGCGATTTGATATCCGCCTTGCTCCCGCTCCACGGGATGCCTTCCGGCTGCTGTACCTCAGCAAAAGCAAATTTGGCGGCGATTGGAACAGCACTGCCCACACCCATTCCTGCACAGAGCTGTTCTACTGTCTAAGCGGAGAAGGTCAGTTTTATTTAAGCGGTCAGCTTTATCCGGTCAAACCGGATGATATGATTATCGTCAATCCGCAGGTAGAGCATACCGAGTTGAGCCTGAATGCTTCACCGCTGGAATACATTGTATTGGGCGTTGCTGGCATCGAGATCTTATTTGGAAAATCAGATTCTTCCTACGCCATATTCAACTGCCGGGAAAATCGGGAGCGGATGGTGACGCTGTTCCATATGCTGCTGGCCGAAGCAGACCGCAGTCTGGACGGCTGCGAAACGGTCTGTCAGGATCTGCTGGAAGTGCTGCTCATCTGGCTGGTGCGGTGTACCACGCTTTCTTTGCAGGTAGAGGAAACGCCCCGCTCCGACAGCCGGGAGTGTGTGGAGATCAAGCGGTATCTGGACACCAACTACCGCGAAGATATCTCGCTGGATACCCTTGCCGAAATCGCCCACATCAACAAATACTATCTGGCCCACACCTTCCAAAAAGAGTATGGCATCTCTCCCATCACCTATCTGAACCGCCGCCGCATTGAGGAGAGCAAGCATATGCTGGGCAACACCAGCTACAGTCTGGCGCAGATCAGCGAGCTGATGGGCTTTTCCTCCCCCAGCTATTTCTCCCAGTGCTTCCGCAAGGCGGAGGGCATGACCCCCAACGAATACCGCCGTCAGACGCGGCAGGGAAAACGCCCCGCCCCGACAAAACGGCATGAAGTATAACGAAAACGAGGAATTTATGATGAAATCCGTTACCCTTTCTCTGCTCCAGTCTGCTGCAAGTGCCTTTGATTTTGGCGGGCCTGTGCTCTGCGATGCTCACCACTATGGTGAGGGGCATATCAACGACACCTTTGTGGTCTGGCGGGAAGATCATTCCAAACGCTTTATTTTGCAGCGCATCAACACAGATACCTTTACTAACCCGGTGGGCCTGATGGAGAATGTCTGCGGCGTGACCCGGCATCTGCGGGCGAAAATTCTTGCCGAGGGCGGCGACCCAGCACGGGAAACGCTGAATGTCATCCCAACTTTGTCGGGGTCGACTTACTATCTGGATGCAGACGTCGGCGCATGGCGTGCCTACGACTTTGTAGAAGATACCATCTGTTTGCAGCAGGTCGGCAGCGAAACCGACTTCCGCACCGTGGCCGAGACACTGGGCAAATTCCAGAACCAGCTGGAGGATTACCCGGCCTCCACCCTCCACGAAACCATCGCCCGCTTCCACGACACGCCCAACCGCTATGCCGATTTTGAAAAAGCCCTCGCCGCCGATGCACTGGGCCGGGCAAAAAATATCACGTCGGAAATCGAATTTATCCATGCGAGGGAGCAGGACTGCCATGTCCTGCTGGATCAGCTGACAGCTGGCGAAATTCCTCTGCGCGTCACCCATAACGATACCAAGATCAACAATGTCCTAATCGACGCCGCCACCGGAAAAGGCATCTGCGTCATTGACCTCGACACCGTGATGCCGGGACTTTCGGCCTACGACTTCGGCGATTCCATCCGCACCGGTGCCAACGACTGCGCTGAGGACGAACCTGACCAGAGCAAAGTCCATTTTGACCTGCATCTGTACGAAGTGTTCGCCAAAGGGTATCTCTCCACTGCCGGGGCATCCATGAGCATGGCAGAAAAAAAGAGTCTTGCATGGGGTGCAAGGCTCATGACACTGGAATGCGGCATCCGTTTTCTGACTGACTATCTGGAGGGCGACCATTATTTCCATATTGCTCGCCCGGATCACAACCTCGACCGCGCCCGCACCCAGTTCACACTGGTGCGGCAGATGGAAGAGGTTTTCGATCAGATGCTGGAAATCGTCTGCCCGGACAATCACTGATTTCGCGATCTCCTCCATTCGAATACAGCAAGAAGCATGGACGTTCTCCTTTTCGGGGGCGTCCATGCTTCTTTTTACAGCTTATGCCCGATAATGTGCAGCGTGATGTGATTCTGGAGATCATTCACAAGCATAAGGACTACCTTACCTCTCTGGAAGCCGCACTCGCAGATGTTAAAGACCAGACAGCATAACAACAGGCACATGGTATGCTGTTTACCGATGTCCAAAGGAGCGTGCGTTTGAACAAAAAGAAAAAGTCCACAAACACTTCCTCTTATCCCGATGAAGTCATCGACCGTCTGGCACGGGCATTCTACCCGGCCATCCTTGCCTGCTGGAACAGCGAGGAAGGGCAGCGGTCACTTGTCGGGGCGGAGGCCCCTCCATCTTGCTAACGCAAGACCGTTCGGTCGCTCAAAAGCCCCACTGGGGCTTTTGTTGCTGCGCAAACGCGAGCTTGCCTATGGCAGGCAGAGCAGGCTCATCATGCAAACAACGAAAAACAGGAAGTTCCCACTTGCTGGGTATTCGTAAAACAGTTTTCGAGAAATGACACGGCAACTGCCTGTCAGGATTGGTTACGAGCACCCGGCTAGGCCGAGGAAGCATCAAGTCCCATGTCCGCACCGTCAAGGTGTTGAACATGGGACTTTTTGCATATCGGGGGTCTGTACACCTCTATCAAGGTGTAACACACTAGACTTTGTACCAAAGCCGTGTGCCAAGGGTACTGCGCCCCTTGGAATCCCTGCTCACATCGCCCATGGGCGATGTGGGTTCGCCGCACAAAAGGCTCTCGCAAAGGCACACCCGGCTGTCTGCGGCGAGGGAAAGGCACTTCTGCGGAAGTGTAATAACCCACTATGACACTTTCAGCTCTGCGGACTGCAAAGTGTAGTGGGCTCTCCGAGGGGGAACGGCTGTATAGGCTGCGTTTCGGGCAAATCGCTGCGTACGTGCGTACAGGAGGTTGGTACGCACGTACGCAGTAAAATGGTCAAGTTCTATAATATAGGGGGTGCGTTTCGATCAGCAATATGATATACTTACCTTAATCCGACAATTCACCCCTTTGCCATTAGTTGCTATGCTATGGAGGTTATTATGGAAAACCTTGTCATGTACGGCCTGATTAAAATTTGGTGGATTTTTCCATTTGCTTTCGTTTTCTCATTGGTTGCGGCTATTAAAGAAGCTGTCAAAGATGGTTCTAATGATTTGAAGTATGCGCTAATTTCCGCAGTTAGCTTATTTATTCTTGTGGCTGTTTGTATGCCTTACTATAATTACTAGTAAGCAGGGTTTGGGGCAGGCACGCCCCAACAAGAAGCTGTCCCAAAGGGGCAGGAAATTTTCAAAAATTGAAAATTTGTGGCCACGGGACGATTCTTGCTCTCACGAAAACCCATACTTTTTGAAAAAACGCTTTTCGCAGCCAAAGGAGGATGCACCATGAAAAAAGAGATCGAAGCCTTTGTCAACGCAGCCAACGAGCAGGAGTTGGAAGCCGCATGGAATAACCTCTCGGCAGAGGAACAGCGGATTTTCGAGCAGCTCATGGAGGAAGACTCACCCGAAGATGCACTGGCATTTTTCGCCCAGCTATATGACGATACCCCGAAGGAGCAGGCCAGCGAAACCGTGAGCATCTCCGAAAATGAAATCTATTTCAAGCGGCAGCCCTTGACCGAAGAGCAGAAGAAGCACGGCTCCTATGTAGATGAGAACGGCAATCTCCATGTCAAGAACCTGTCCGCCTTCTGGATTCCAGAACTGACCACCACGGAGAAAGTCGGTCACACCACCTATACCGTGACCGGCAGCTATGAGGGCAAGGAGTCCTTTTTGAAGAAGCTGGAGCGCATTGTTGCCAAGAACGCCCAGCAAAAATTTG
>NZ_DAWCVJ010000077.1:0-10826 GCF_052358865.1 Faecalibacterium sp. | reverse complement strand
CAAACACAGACAATCATCCGCTACGAAAGAAAAAATTTATGTAGCAATGGGGTTCCGATTGGTCTACTGATTGGCGGCCTTGCTGGATATTTGTTGCAACCTGATGGTTGGGATTGGATCGCTGCGGTATTCTGGGGGATAATCATTAGTCTTATCATCAATTTCGTTGTAAAAGTATCGTTAAATAGACCTACAAAAATAGCCCTCAGCATTTCCCCGATCCTTTCCAGCAAATATATGATGGAACGCTTTGATTGTAAGGTTACTAACAAAGAAAAACGAAAATTATCTTCTTTGGGGCTAGCAATCATAAGCATAACATCACACTGGAAAAGCATTTTAGTTTCTGTGCTTTCTTTGGGTCTAAGCGGGCTTTTATTCGTCTTAGCTGCGACATACACCGCTTCCATTGATCCAGAGTCTATTGTAAAGAAAGATGTCTACCAGTATGGACAATTTGCGATTGAAACTACTGGTAAATACAGCGAGAAAGTTTCAGAGATTGAAAACTTCAAACAAAAGATAATGGAGTTTCCAAGCATTAGCAATATAAAGCAAGTTGTTGAAACAGATATTAGTTGGGCAGGGAAAAATAGCACAGGCAAAGATCAACTTTCTATTATTACCGCTAATGACTTTGCTTCTATTCAGCAATTCAGCGAATCAGGCGATTTGGATTACCAACAGCTTGTTCAATCTAACCAGATCGTTGCTGTAAATGGTGTAGAAGGTATTTCTAAAGGCGATACAGTAGAATTTACATTTGGGGATGGCACCCAAAAAATTTATACAGTGGGAGGCATATTAGATGGTGATCTGTATTCAAATACAGCAATTTATGGCGGCTGGTTTTTAATGCCCACTGAATTGATAGCAGAAAATTCGGTTTCTTTTAATGTTTCTATTAGGTTGATTGTAAAGGCAAATGATACCGGATTGGAACACACCACAATATCTTTAGAGAAATTAGTGGATATGTCAGATGGATTAACACTGACGACTATGCAAGAAGCGATTGCTTCAAAAGAAGCTACTATAAGGCAGGTAGGAATATCTATCATAGGCGTAACACTATTCTTGCTACTTTTTAGTATCATTACTTTCGCAAGTACAATCATTACAAATATCGCAACAAAAAAGCGGGAATACGCTATGTTTCAATCCATCGGTATGACTAGGAAACAAACAGAAAAAATGGCACTATGCGAAAGTTGTGTATTGGCGATAGGGAGCTTGATACTTACTCTGATATTGGGAATTATTTTAGGGCAGATATTGATAAAAGGCTTGATAAGTGCAGGGATTTTCTATTTGTCATATACATTTCCATTAGCATTGTTTACTGTATATTGCATTGTGGTGGTTCTGATTATTTTGATGATTACTATTTCCGCTTTTTACAGTTTACAAAAAACTCCGTTGGTTGAGAGATTACGGATTGTAGACTAAGGAAGTAGACCCAACTAATATAAAAGTGTCCGAGCGTTGTAACATTTCACCCCGATTTTCATTGAAATTTCTTAGCCGCTGTAACACTTCGCGGACATTGGGGTTTTACAATACCCTTATCAACAAAAGTGAGGAGGCGACGCAATGGAACTGACCCCGACATTGATTTTGAATCTGGCGCTGCTGATCGTCCCGCCCATTGCCCTTGTGCTGGTGTTCCGGCAATGGCTGGCCCGGCACATCCGCTGGTCGGTTGCCTTGACTACTCTCTGTGATGTTCTCCTGTTTTGGGATGAACTGTTCTACTATGAGAGCTTCGGCCTGTTCGCGGTGCTGATTCTGGTACAGTTGGCGGCCACCGGCGCAGCAGCGTTCCGCATTTACAACAAACAAAGAAAAGGTTGAACAGAAAATAGGTATCATCAATCGAAAATATCATCGGAGGTATAACTTATGGAAAAAGAAACAATGGGAACTGTAATTTCAGTTACAAAACAATGGTGGTTAAAAGTAAATCGTAAACCTGTCCGCGCTCATGCTATGGATGGCGCAGCCTTTCCGCATACTATCAAGGTCAAATATACGATAGACGGAAAAGATTACATCTGCCGAAAATGGATTGGCGCAGGAAACAAAGTCCCTGACAAGGGAACAACGATTAAAGTTACCTATTGTGAAGATAAGCCATCGAAAGCAAGAATTGAACTCTAATTCAAATTGACTGACTAACACGGTATGTTTTGGCCTTTGCGGCATGAAACATACCTACATATTCAAACATCTGCCTCCACAGCGGGGAAAAGAAAAAAACCGCTGACGGGCAGAGGATTTCGTGCGCTTTTCTGTATCATCGACTGATACGGCGGTTTTGAGAAAATCAGAGCCGCCGTTTCTTTTCGTCTATCCTAAACCAACGACGACCTAACACCGTGTAAATCCACGGCGGCATATAGGAGGATTGCCGCCGTGTCTATTTTTGCCTTTTTTCATAGCACCCATGACCTACATCAGTTAAAAAAAGCATAGCTCCGCCTCCGGGTTATTCCGGCTATGTATGCGAAATTTGTTGGAACCTTAATTATTATGTCATTTCATGCGTCCGTGTGGCTTCATGCCGCCCGGGCGCTTTTGCGTTCTTATGCGTTAGCTTCGGGTCATGTTGGCCCGAAGTCATTCCCCGGTGCCGCTCCCCGCCGCCTTCGTTTCGGTCACTCGTCAACCAACAACCGAAACGGAGGTCAATATGGCTATTATCAATTTGCGGGACTATTACCCATTTTATACATCGGATTGCTTCATGGAAGTATCGGAAGAAGTTGCAGAAATGTTCAAAGAGTTTGAGCGTAAAGAGGCTGCTTATCGGCTGCGTACATACCGCCACAAAGCCTACTATTCCCTTGATCGGGACGACGGGCTGGAGCACGAAGCTGTCTTTGTCGCCTTATCGCCCCATGAACTGTATGAGCGGAAAGTGACCATGCAGGAGCTTCACGCAGCGATTTCCAGTTTGCCGGACAAACAGGCAAAACGGATTTATGCTCATTTCATTCTCGGCATGACCAAACAGGACATTGCCCGGGCAGAGGGCGTCCATGAAAAAGTGGTTCGTGTCGCAATCGAGCGAGGTCTGCGGCGCTTAGAAAAAATTTTGAAAAATTCTTTGTAAGGCGTACCGATTTAGGCCGGAAAATGAAATGGCTTATGAGAGGCAAAACACTTCGGGTCACAATGGCCCGAGGTTCAGACAAGCCTCATGCAGATTGAAAATTGAATAAAAAGACACCCGGATACGAAGGGGAACGCGCTGTGTGACAGACCCGCCATGACCTCGGATTTCAGAGAATACAGTCTTTGTAAAACTGAGCGAGCGAACAGGTCCATGCCATAGGTGGGGCAAGGCTGGCTCCACCGGAACAGGCGCAGAACCCGGATACTTGCGTTTAGTCACAGTCCGAGCGTTGAAGCGGCCTTGCAAGCCGTGAGCCGTCGCAGGCAATGAGAACGCCTTGCCATCAGAATGGGGAGAGTTGAAATACTATGGGGCATGAAGCCTATGCCCGTCCGGTGTGTCTGAAATGAAGTGAAAACCTATGGGGAGCCCCCGGCAATGCTGTCTGATGATAGGCCAACCAATCCGGCGTGGCTCCCCATCTTTTCAAAAAAGGAGCACTTTATGGGAAATGCGTTTGGAATGATCCCCGGCTTGGAACCGGACGAATGGAGCAATGACGCCTGCCGTGGTTATGTCATTATGGCAATGGAGGACTGCGGATTTTCAAAGAAGGATATACGGCGTGTTGTGGGGCAGCTTTATGAAGTATTCGACCTCAACAGCGTGGAGGACGCCAAAGAAAAGTACCTTTCCAGTCCTTACTGACCTCGGGCCACATTGACCCGAAGTGGAGAAAGCTCAAAGGGCGGCACCTGCTGGGTGCCGTCTTTTGACATTTCCCCACGGGACAAGTGGGAAAGGCTGGCATATACACGCACTTTCGCAAAGGAGGTTTTCAATGACGCAAGCTGTCACTTATGAACGAGAAACAAAGTCTGTCGCATTTCAAGGGAAGATCATTGTGCTGGAAAGCCTCACGCCGGTACTTCCCCCGAAGGAGAAAGAACAGCGCAAAAAAGAAATTGAGCGTTGTCTTTACGAGGTGTTCAGTAAATATGGGGACAGATTTCCCTAATCATTCGCAACATTGTTGTCCGGGGCTGCTGATGGTATAATATAGTTGTAAGGTTGGTAGCTCCATTCCAACAAGGAAAGGAGCCCAATATGGAATTTATCAGAGAAGATTGTATTTACGCAAGACAGTCAGTAGACCGCAAGGACAGTATCAGCATTGAAAGTCAGATTGACTTTTGCAAGTATGAATTGAAAGGTGGTAGCTGCCGGGTATTCAAGGACAAAGGCTATTCCGGTAAGAACACGGACAGGCCGGAGTTTCAAAAGCTGCTGGGCGAGATCCGCAAGGGAAAGGTTCGGCGGGTCATCGTGTACAAGCTGGACCGGATAAGCCGCTCTATTCTGGACTTTGCAACGATGATGGAGCTGTTTCAAGAGTACGATGTGGAGTTTGTATCCTCCACGGAAAAGTTTGATACTTCAACCCCGATGGGCCGGGCCATGCTGAATATCTGCATTGTATTCGCCCAGCTTGAACGTGAGACAATTCAGAAGCGTGTCACAGACGCCTATTATTCCCGGTGTCTGAAAGGCTTCCACATGAGCGGGCAGGCACCATACGGTTATCAGTTAGAGCCTACTGTGGTAGAGGGTATCCGCACAAAGAAAATGGTTGCCGACCCCGTAGCCGCCGACCATGTTCGGCTGATGTTTGAAATGTATGCTGAATCGGAAACCTCCTTCGGAGATATTACCCGATACTTCGAGGAACATGATATAAAAATTTATGGCAAATCCATGTTCCGTACATTTCTTTCCCAGCTTTTAAGAAACCCCGTTTACGCACAGGCCGATTTGGAGCTGTACGAATTTTTCAAGAGCCAGGGCGCAGCGATTGTCAATGATGCTTCCGACTTTGCCGGAACAAACGGCTGCTATCTCTATCAGGGGCGGGATGTGAAGGAGGACAAGGACAGGTGCTTAAAAGACCAGATACTTGTTATCGCTCCCCATGAAGCACTCATTTCCTCTGACACATGGCTGAAATGCCGGAAAAAACTTATGGCAAATACCACCTTCCAGCAGGGACGGAAACCGAAGAACACTTGGCTGGCCGGAAAAATCAAATGCGGGCATTGTGGGTATGCTCTGAAAGCCACCCATGTACCAAACAGCACCGGATATTTCCGCTGTACCAAACGGACGGAAAACAAAGGCTGTCCGGGCTGCGGGAAAATCCGCAAAGAAGAATTTGAGCAATTCATTTTCTCGGCCATGCAGGAAAAGTTCAAAGACTTTCAGATACTCCACGGCAGAGAGGAAAAAATCAATCCGAAACTGACTGCCTGTCAAGTGGAGCTGGCACAGGTGGAGGCAGAAATTGAAAAGCTGCTGGATACGCTAACCGGAGCCAATGCGATCTTGCTTGCCTACGCCAACAAAAAAATTGAAGAACTGGACACCCGACGCCAGACTATTTCAAAGGCAATCGCCGAATTGAGCGTTGAAACCATATCTCCCCAGCAGATAAAGAAGTTATCCTATTATCTCGATAACTGGGACAGCATAGATTTTGACGACAAAAGAAAAGCCGCCGATGGTTTGATCTCTACGATCAAGGCCACCAGCGACCGTGTTCAGATAGAGTGGAAAATCTGACATTTCCGCTCTATCGCCCCTCATTTCTATTTTATCTTGTTTGTACCCCTTGTACACTGATGTTTGGTCTGGTGTATAACAAGGAGATGTTCGATGCTGCCGGTGTTGCTTACCCGGACGAGAACTGGACTTGGGACGATCTGGTCAGCGCATCCGAGAAGATCTACGCTGCCACCGGCAAGTACGGCTATATGGCATACGCCGATGACCAGCTTGGCTACTGGAACTTTGTGTATCAGGCTGGCGGCTACATCCTGAACGAGGACAAGACCAAGGCGGGCTTTACCCAGCCTGCCACCGAAAAGGCAATGAAGTTCTACATCGGTCTCCAGCAGAACGACTGGTGCCCGGACCAGACCTACTTTGCCGAGACCGCTCCCGGCGCTGCATTCTTCTCCGAGAAGGGCGCAATGTTCCTGGAAGGCGACTGGAACATCCTTGCCGAGCTGCAGAACTACCCCGAAATGGTGGGCAAATGGGATGTGGCTGTTCTGCCCAAGTGCCCCGACCCGGAAAGCGGAGACGGCCGTGCGACCATCTCCAATGGTCTGTGCTACGCTACTGCTGCCAGCAATAAGAATCTGGATACCGTGAAGGACATCCTGAAGTTCTTCGGCAGCGAAGAGGGCCAGCGCATTCAGGGCGAAAGCGGTGCAGCCATCCCTGCCTATCAGGGTCTGGAGGATACCTGGGCAGGCTGCTTTGCAGAGTACCCCATCAATATCCAGTGCTTCATCGACATGTTTGAGTACAGCGTCCAGAGCGTCAACAACGCCTCTCGCCCGGAGTGGAAGAGCAAGGTCAATGATGAGCTGCTGAAAATCTACGCAGGTACCGAGGATATCGAAACCGGCCTGCAGAAGATGCAGGACATCGTGGATCAGGCCAGTGCGGGCTGAAAATGCAGCTTGGGAGGAACCAAATGAAAAGCACATCAAAACTGGGTCGTGATGGGCGTTTCTGGGGGCTGGTCATGATAGCTCCCACCATCATCGGTCTGATGATCCTGAATATTATCCCGTTCTTCCAGACCATCTACATGAGCTTTTCCAAGACGAAAGCCTTTGGAGCCTATCAGTTCTGCGGTCTGGAAAACTACCTTGAAATGTTCCGCAACGCGGAATTCTGGAAGGCAAACTGGAACTCTCTCTACTTCTGCATCCTCACTGTGCCGGTGGGCGTTTTTCTGGCACTGATCGTGGCGGTACTGCTGAACGCAAAGATCAAGGGCAAGACCGCCTTCCGCGCCATCTTCTTCCTACCCATGGTGGTGGCTCCTGCTGCGGTAGCGATGGTCTGGAAGTGGATCTTCAATGCGGAGTACGGCATTCTGAATCAGGTTTTTGGCGCGAACATCCGCTGGCTGACCGAGCCCAAAATCGTTCTGGTCACCTGTGCCATCGTTTCCATCTGGAGCTCCATCGGCTACGATGCCGTGCTGCTGCTGTCCGGCATCCAGAACATTTCCCAGTCCCTGTACGAAGCCGCCGAGCTGGACGGTGCATCCAAGATCCGTCAGTTCTTCAGCATTACGCTGCCCATGGTGTCGCCCACCCTGTTTGTGGTGCTCATCATGCGCCTGATGGCTTCCCTGAAGGTCTACGATCTGATCTACATGATGGTGGAGCAGACGAACCCTGCGCTGACCAGCGCACAGAGCCTGATGTATCTGTTCTACCGCGAGAGCTTTGTTGCCGGCAATAAGGGCTACGCATCGGCCATTGTGGTGTGGACCGTGCTGCTGATCGGTCTGGTCACGCTGGTGCAGTTCATCGGTCAGAAGAAGTGGGTCAATTACGAGGTGTAAACTATGAATGCCAGTCTAAAAACCAGAAAGAATGTTGTAACGTTCTTTACCTATCTGGTCTTGATCCTCGGCAGCATCAGCATGATCTTCCCCTTTGTATGGATGGTGCTCACCAGCTTCAAGACGCAGGCCGAATCTATGGCGATCCCGCCGCAGATCCTGCCCTCCCATTGGAATCTGGACAGCTTTGTCAAGGCATTGCAGAGCCTGCCCTTTA
The DNA here is from genome assembly GCF_052358865.1 of Faecalibacterium sp. Taxonomy (NCBI): domain Bacteria; kingdom Bacillati; phylum Bacillota; class Clostridia; order Eubacteriales; family Oscillospiraceae; genus Faecalibacterium; species Faecalibacterium sp. Next base: position 3,068 of record NZ_DAWCVJ010000077.1, on the reverse strand, counting down.
CCAACCTCTACATCAATACGGGTCTATTGATCCTGTTCCGTGTGATCTTTGCGGTGGTGTTCAGCTCCATGGCGGGCTATGCCTTTGCCAAGCTGGAATTCCCCTGCAAAAAGCTGCTGTTCAGTCTGGTGCTGATCCAGATGATGCTGCCGAGCCAGATCTTCATTATTCCGCAGTACCAGATGCTGGCAAAGATGGGGGCCACCAACTCCATCTTCGCGCTGGTGTTCCCCGGTCTGGTCAGCGCTTTCGGCACCTTCTTTTTGCGGCAGGCGCATCTGGGCATCCCTAACGAGATCGCAGAGGCAGCGTATCTGGATGGCTGCAATAAGTGGCAGACCTTCGTCAAGGTCATGCTGCCGCTGACCGGCCCCAGCATGGCGGCACTGGCCATCTTTACGGCGGTGTTCGCTTATGCCGACCTGATGTGGCCGCTGATCTGCAACACCGATCTGAACATGATGACCCTGTCTGCCGGCCTTTCCACCCTGAACGGTCAGTACACCACCAACTTCCCGGTGCTGATGGCAGGTAGCCTGCTGGCCATGATCCCTATGGTGATCCTGTACCTGATCTTCCAAAAGCAGTTTATTCAGGGCATTGCCATGACCGGCGGTAAATAAGCAATTCACATTTCTCCTTCATCATAGCCGACAGGCGGGTAGCCGTTCCGACACGACCGCCTGCCTGTCGGCATTTCTATTAAAAATAATCTCGTTGAGGTATAGGATCCATGAGTATTCGATTTGATTCCGAGGCCCGCATTTTTGTATTGGAGACTGCCCATACCAGCTACCACATGAAGGTGGATGCGCTGGGGCACCTGCTGCATCTGTACTACGGCAAAACCATTGGCACCGGGGACCTGATGCAGCTGTATCCCCGCACAGACCGGGGATTTTCGCCGGATTACTACGCTTACCGCACCCACCGGGGTATTTCCCCGGATCTGCTCCCGCAGGAGTATACCGGCTGCAACGTGGGCGATTTCCGTCTCTCCTGCCTGACGGTGGCCGACAGCTGTGGCGCCTTTGGCGCAGACTTTACCTATGTGAGCCACACGGTGGAGGCGGGCAAATATCAGCTGACCGGTCTGCCCTGTGCCCACGCAGAGGAAAACGATGCCGAGACCCTGATCGTCCGAATGCAGGACGAGGCCACCGGTCTGACGCTGGAGCTGCTGTACGGCGTGTTTGCACAGCAGGATGTCATCACCCGTGCAGCGCGGCTGACAAATCACGGAGATACCCCGCTGCGGCTGGACAAGGCGGCATCTGCCTGTCTGGATCTGCCCTTTGGCAGATGGGATCTGCTGCATTTCCACGGCAGACACGCTATGGAACGGCAGCTGGAGCGGGAAGCTGTGGGCACCAATATCCAGACCATTTCTTCGGTGCGGGGCAGCTCCAGCCACCATAATAATCCCTTCCTGATCCTCTGCCAGCAGGATGCAACGGAGATCAGCGGTGCCTGCTACGGGGTGATGATGGTCTATTCCGGCAGCTACCAGATGGACGTGGAGCGCTCTCAGACCGGGCTTGTCCGGGTAGTGAGCGGCATTCAGGAGGAACGTTTTGCGTGGAACCTGAAGCCGGGCGAGACCTTTGACACCCCGGAGGTGATCCTCTCCTTTGCGGCAGAGGGTCTGACCCCGCTTTCCCAGAAGTACCACCGCTTTTTGCGGCGCAACATCTGCCGCGGCCCGTGGAAAGACAAACGCCGCCCGGTGCTGATCAACAACTGGGAGGCCACCTATTTTGATTTCAACACCGAAAAGATCGTAAAGATCGCTGAAAAAGCGGCCTCTCTCGGCGTGGAGATGATGGTGCTGGACGATGGCTGGTTCGGCACCCGGAATGACGACAATCAGGGTCTGGGCGACTGGACCGTGAACTGCGAAAAGCTGCCCGGCGGACTGGACCCACTGATCGGGCAGATCAATGCGCTGGGCATGAAATTCGGCCTGTGGATCGAGCCGGAAATGGTCAACGAGAACTCCCAGCTGTACCGCACCCATCCGGACTGGGCGCTGACCCTGCCCGGACGCAAGCCCGCCATGGGGCGCAACCAGCTGGTGCTGGATCTTTCCCGCCCGGAGGTGGTGGACTATCTGGCAGGGGTTATCGGCAAGCTGCTGCGGGAGCATCACATTGAGTATATCAAGTGGGATATGAACCGCAGCATGAGCGATGTGTACAGCCGTGCTTTCCCTGCCGAGCAGCAGGGCGAGATCATGCACCGCTATATGCTGGGCGTTTATGCGCTGGCAGAGCGGCTGACGCAGAGCTTCCCGGAGGTGCTGTTCGAGGGTTGTGCCGGCGGCGGCGGACGCTTTGATGCCGGAATGCTGTGCTACTATCCCCAGATCTGGTGCAGTGATGATACCGATGCCATTGAACGGTTGACGATCCAGCACGGCACCTCCTTTGGCTACCCGGTCTGCACCATGGGTGCCCATGTTTCTGCCTGCCCCAACCACCAGACCGGCCGTACTACGCCCATCGACACCCGTGCTGTGGTGGCGATGAGCGGCACCTTTGGCTACGAGCTGGATCTGGGCAAATTAAAGCGCGCCGAGTGCACTGCAGTGAAAAACCAGATCAAGCGGTTCAAACGGCTGAACGACCTGATCCGTATCGGCGATTATTACCGGCTGACCGACCCGGCAGAAAACGCATATTTCACGGCATGGCAGTTTGCCGCAGAGGACGGCAGCGAGGCACTGCTGAATCTGGTGGTGACCCATCCGCAGGCGAATCCCTTGCCCATCCACCTGTGCTTCCGTGGGCTGGAAGAAGATGCTGTGTATGAGCTGGACGGCATCGACTATTTCGGCTCCCGGTATGCCCACGACGTAGAGGACGGCATTCACAAGGGAATGCGGTTCAGCGGCAGCACTCTGCTGTATGCGGGACTTGTCCTGCCGCAGCTGTTTGGTGATTACCCCAGCGTGCAGCTTCATCTTACACGAAAAGGATAAAGAAAGATGACAAGTCAAGATAATTTTGCAGTCCGGTTTGCCAAGCACAAGGACGAGCTGGAATGGCTGTTCATGGAACTGTACCACA
>NZ_DAWCVJ010000076.1:0-11202 GCF_052358865.1 Faecalibacterium sp. | reverse complement strand
GTGGAGTACACCGTCAAGGGTGACATGACTTTCAAGGTGGGAAGTTCCACCGTAAAGGTGTGTCAGAACGGAACGGTTGAGATCAAGGGCGTTACGCTGAACTTCAACGGAACGACGGTGAACATCAAGGGATCGACCGTGAATATCTCTGGTGGCTCCGGCGATTGCAAGATCAACGGCATTTCTCTGGTAAACCACAAGCACACTCATTCTGGTGCGGCCACGGCTGGCCCGTATGTTGTTGCTGGCGAAACCGGAACTCCGACACCGTAAGGGGGTGATCCTATGGCATGGGGAAGCATTGGATGCTATGCGGGACTGATATTTACGGTATCAAGTTGGCGTGTCTTGACACCTGACAACATAAACGGAAGCACATCAAGCAACTGGGCCACGCACAGTGTAATCGGCGGCAAAGACAAGAGCGAGTACACGGGGCCGGGTTTGAAGTCGTACCAGTTTGAAATCCAGTTGGTTTCAAAGCTGGGCGTGAACCCGCGCAAAATCTTTGACGCACTCATGAAGCACTGTGAAGCTGGAACGATTGACTACTTCATCCTGAACAACAAACCTATGTCGCAGAATCCGTTCAAGTTGACAAAGGTGACGACGGGATGGGGTGCGGTGCATCGTTTCTGGGGACTGAAAGACGGTAAGGTTACTTTGACGTTGGAGGAATACGCACCGTGAGCGACGATATGGAAACTATGACGCTTGGCGGCTTCGACGTTGAGATTGAGCCGTCTGGCAAAACCGAAGAACTGGATATTTACAACTGTCTGCTGACACTCTATGGCAGCAAAGAGGGAGAACAAGCCCTTGACCGGGAGTTTGGCTTGAACATGGAATGTTTGAGTTTGCCCGCCGAAGCTGCACAGGCGATGCTCACGGCAGAGATCATTCGCAAAACAAAGAAGTACGAGCCGCGGGCGGAAGTGCTGGAAGTGGAGTATGAAACGAGCCACAGCCAGCAAGGACGCATCCGGCCAAAGGTGGTGGTACAGATTGTCTAACATTGCCGAGTTTGCCGATATACCGGAGTACAGCGTTACCGGAAACCTTACGTTGCAGGATGTAAGCAATCTGGTGACGGAAATCTATACCCGGAACTATAAGGCCGTGAACGGTACGGCCCCGCCCCTGAACAAAGCAGACCCGATTATGCTTACCCTGAAAAGCATGACGGAGCTGTACTACATGATGATTCAGATCGCGGAGAAGCGCACCCGCTGTGCGCTGCTGAAAACAGCGACCGGCGCAGAGCTGGACAACATGGGCTTGCCGTTTGGCGTGAAGCGCACCCCGGCAACCTATGCGACGGTGACGGTTCGCTTTACGCTGTCTGCCATTCAGAAAACCGTTGCCATGATCCCGCAAGGAACCCGCGTCAGAACTGCCGCGGGGGTTTATTTTGCCACAATGGACTATGCACAGATCGACATTGGCAAGACCTATGTGGATGTGCTGGCACAGGCCGAAGTGGTAGGCGCGGGCGGCAACGACATTCCGCCCGGTGTTGTTGATACACTGGTTGATGCCATTCCGTATGTGGCGGCGGTGGAGAACACCGACACCAGCAGCGGCGGCGCAGACGTGGAGAGCGACGACAGCCTGACCCGTAGAATCTGGCTTTCTCCCACGACCTACTCCTGCGCTGGCCCAAAGGACGCTTACGAGTTCTGGGCTATGTCGTTTCGGTCGGACGTAGAGAGCGCAATCGCTGTCAGCCCGCGGGACGTGGCCTGCACGGTGTACATTTTCTTCATGCTGACCGGCGGCAAGATGCCGAGCGAAAAGGATATGAGCGAAATGCAAACGTATCTGATGAACGAAGCCCGCCGCCCTATGACAGACCGCGTAATCTGCAAAGCACCGGAAGAGGTGGAATATTCCATCGACTTCACCTATTACATCGGCTCTGGAAATTCCAAAGGAGCAAGCATCGTTCAGGAGAGCGTGGCAAAAGCGGTGGAGGAATTTCAGGAGTGGCAGCGTTCCATTGGTCGGGACATTAACCCGATGGAGCTGATCGCCCGCCTGCGGGCCGCTGGCGTGAAGCGAGTGGAGCTGCGCCAGCCGGTCGATAAGGTGATCGAGAACGGAATGGATTCGGGAAAAGCCGTTGTGCAGATTCCGAAACTGAGCGGAACGCCGACGATCATCTACGGAGGTATCGAGGATGATTAACCTGCGGGACGCAAGGATCACGGACGGCCTGCCGCGGATTGTTGCAGAACAGCCGTGGGCGCAAGTCCTGTCCGCTGTCTACGGAGAATTGCAAGACCGGATGTTTGAATATCTCGACACCGGCATGACGTTCTCCGAAGTGGACACCTGCGACGAGGGTGTGCTGGATCAGATGGCTGTTTACCTCAAAATCGAGTGGTACGACTCCACCGCCGACGTGGAAACGAAGCGGAGAATCGTCCGAACGGCGATTGAGATTCAGCGGTACGCCGGTACGGTCAAGGCCGTCCGGGAACAGGCAAGTGCCGTGTACCCTGATTCCGAGGTAGAAGAGTGGTTCGACTACGGCGGCACTCCGGGCTTCTGGCGGCTGAACGTCAACATTACGGAAGCGGCGGCGCAGTATCACACCATCCGGGAAATGGAGGACTTGCTGGGCTACACCAAACGCCTGTCTGCTCACCTTGAACAGATCAGCTACATGGTGCGGCACAGCATCGGCGTTGGCGTGACGGTGGAGTGCATGGCTTACAAAGTGCCGGAGTGCGGTATTCCGTACTGCGGAACATACTGGAAGCCCGCCCAACTGGGCTACTCGACCGGCGCAGAGCTGGACGCAGCGGCGAACACAGAAGTGTTCCTTGCGTTCCCGAAAATCACCGGCACAATCCCGGAGGTGGCGACGAAAGGTTGGAGCGCAGGACAAGAGCTGCAAACCACCCCGGCGGTGGATGGCTACTCCATCACCCCGGCGGAAACCGGTAGCGGCGTGACCGGCGACCTGCCCGTTACCAGCACAAAGGGCTACACCGCCAATATGCCGCTTTACTCTGAAACCAGAGTGGAAGCATTCACCGGAAGTCCGGGAGAAGCGGGCGATTCGACCACCGGCACAAAGCCGAGCGCGGCAACGCTGGGAACCAGCGCAGCGGCCACGGCGGGCGGTCAGGTGAAAGTCGAAGCGTTCAAGATCACGCCGCGTGTCTGCGGCAAGACCTACCTGTAACAAGCTGCAACAGCCCGCAAGGGCTTTTTCTTTTGCAGAGAAAGGAGAAAGAGGATGGCTTTTTTTACGGATAATTTTCTGAATAACCGCCGCGCTGAACTGCTGCGGGCGGTCACTCGCTTCCAGTACCAGCTCAACAAGAGCACTTGGATTGACGGCGAGATCAACAGCAAGGAGATTGCCGGGACTGCCGTGGTGGTCTATGTCAATGCACCGAGTTCCGGTGCAAAGGACACGATCACCGGTGTGCGCGTCTACGACAACAACGGTGTGCTGGCCGGGAGCCAGAGCGTGAGCCTGTCCCGCGACAGCATCAACGCCGGTCTGCTGCGGTTTACGTTCCCGCTGATCGAGGTCGAACCCGAAGTGCTGCGGCTGGCGGAAGCAAACGCAGAACTGGAAAAGACTTTCTGAGCAAGGAGGGATAGAAGAAAATGCTGATGTTTAAGAGAACCTTTTGGCGCAACCATGTTGAGGATCAGGACGGCAAGGTTATCCAGCAGGGTACATTGCTGGAACAGGATCAGTTCAACCGTATGGAGGTTGGTATCTTTGATTCCAACATGGCAGCGAACATCATCCACATTATGCTGCTCTGGTTCGGTCGTCGTCTGGGTGTGCTGGAAACGTCCAGCAACAGCCACGACACCGACATTGCCAGCATGAAGAACACCGACACGCAGCAGAACAGCCGCTTGTCTGCGCTGGAACCGGAGGTGGCGGCAGAAGTCAAAGAGGTGACGCTGAAAAACGGCAGCAAGTGGCCGTTCGGGATCAACGAGGTCAGCGTGGGACTGGCAAAGACCCGAAAGAATGCCAACTATGGCGTGGACGTGTACGTTAAGAGCTACACCGGCGGGCGGCTGGGGGACATTACCGTGTCCGGTAAGCTGACCAACGGTTTCAAGCTGAAACATGACGGCTCTGCTCAGACCGTCGTGGTCGTTGTGAGAGTAACGGGAGGTATGAACTGATGAATGTTATCGAACTGAACGAGGGCAGAAAGGTTGAGTATGAGCTGCGCGGCACGAAGCTGGACTTCGCAGACGGCACTCTGACCATGAACCTTGCCAAGTACCAGCGTGACTACCCTGTGACCAAGACCATCACCGGCGATGCCGAGGGCAATCTGCTGATCGACGGCAGCGACAGCCGCTTCTATGTCGCAGAGGTAGAAATCCCCGCAATCGAGTATGAGGACGTGGAGGTTGAGGGCGAAGCCGAAAACGCTACCATGACCGAAGCTGTGGAGGGTGAAACCGAAGCAGCAGAGGACACCACGGCGGAAGATACCACCCACAAGACCCACATCGAGCGCAAGGCCAAGCCGCTGAACACCGACGACGTGACCCTGCGCCTGTGGTCTATCGAAGATTTTGACATTCTGTAAGGGAGGAAAAGACTATGGCAACTAACTTTGATGCTACCCGCCTTGCGGTGCAGACTGCATTCCCCACCAATGACCTGCTCTTTGACGACAAGGAAATGCCGTCCATCCATGTGTTTATCCCGAAGTTCCGCCTGTGCGATGTGCTGTCCACCCAGAGCACCGAAACCCACCCGGCGTTCATCGTGAACGGCAAGGAGATTGACGGCTTCTGGTTTGGCAAGTATCAGAGCACCTGCACCGACACTGGCCGCGCATACAGCCTGCCCGCAGAAGATCCCACCGTGTCCCATCCGCTTGACTGGTTCGTGACCCAGACCAACGCCAAGGGCGCGGGCTGGCACGAGATCAGCAATGCAGAGTGGGCGGCGGTCGCACTGTGGTGTCACAAGCACGGTTGTGAGCCGAAAGGCAATAACAACTACGGCAAGGACAGCTCCGAAGCCTACTACGAAGCAATCCCTGTTCCCGGTGTGCAGGACAACGGCAAGACTGCCCGTGTCCGCACCGGCACTGGCCCGCTGACGTGGAGCCACAACGGGCGCATGGACGGCATCTGGGACATGAACGGTAATATTTGGGAGTGGTGCATCGGTCTGCGTCTGGTCAAGGGCGAGTTGCAGATCATCCCCAACAACAACGCCGCCGACAACAGCGTGAGCAACGGCGCATCTAGCAGCGCATGGCGGGCAATCAAGGCCAGCGACGGCTCTCTGGTCGCTCCTGATGGCAACGGCACGACCACCGGAACCATCAAGCTGAACTACACCGGCGGTCACTGGGAGTGGGACACTACGATCAGCGATTCCAAGGACGAGAGCCGTGGTGCGCTGTTCAAGAACACTACCGCCGCATCCAGCGTGGGCGATGCCGCGAAGCTGATCCTTATGTCCCTTGCCTTGATGCCGGACACCGCTCTGACCGGCGATGGTATTGATACAACCTATGGCAACGATAACTTCTGGGCGAACAATGCCGCTGACGAGCGGTGTCCGATCCGCGGCGGCGGCTGGAACCTTGGCGAGAGTGCCGGTGTGTTCCACTTGAACCTCAACAGTCCGCGCTCTAATTCGTGGGCGGCCGTCGGGGGCCGTTCCGCTTTTGTAAAGCTGCCCGCTGAAGCCTGATAAGCTGACGGGCTGCGCGGTAGCGCAGACCAAAGCAAAAATAGAACATAAGGCGCGGTGGGCCAGCGGCCCGCCGCGCTGATTTTTGGAGGTGTTGACTGTGCCGAACGCAGAAGCCGAAGTGCCGCCCCAGCAGGGCGACAAAAAGAAAAAGCCTGAACCGTTCCATTTGGCGGAGAAGATCGGAGAAATGGTTGACTATGGCTACCCGCTCACAATGAGCTTTCCTCGGAAAGACCGTGAGCTGGCCGATGAACTTCGCAGAAGTATGTTGGCAATTCTCCGGTACAGCGTTGAGATCGACCGGCGATATTTCAAAAAGACCACCACGCAAAATATGGACGTGGAGCTGGCCGTATTGAGAAAGTTTGTCCGGCTGGCGGCGAGTAAGGATTTACACGGGGGCAAGTACCCGCCGCCCTTGACGATGCACCAGTATGAAACGTGGGCGAAATTCAACGATGAAATAGGCAGGCTGTTGGGCGGCTACATTGCTTCGCTCTAAAGCCTGCCATTTTCATACGGGAACGGGTTATTTACGGCGTGTCCGATCCGCGGCGGCAACTGGAACAATGGCGAGAGTGCCGGTGTGTTCAACTTGAACCTCAACAATCCGCGCTCTAATTCGTGGACGAACAACGGGGGCCGTTCCGCTTTACACCACAAGAACATTTTTGTTCGGCGGGATTCCACGCCGGATATGGGGGCTGCGATCTACGGGTCGCAGTCGGTGTGTGGGTCTAAAGGAATCCGTTTCCGTTCCGGTCAGCACGACCGGAAAAAATATGTATTGCCGCGAAAACGGAAACGCTACGCGCGGCGCGGTGGAATTGAGGGCAGAAATGCCAAACGAAATAAACACGATTCAAAATGCGTGGAATGTGATCTGCGAGTTTGAATACCTCGTAGAAGCTGACCACTCAGCCCGCAAGGGCAAACGATACCGGGCGGAAGTGCTGGCGTTTACTGCAAATCTGGAACACAATCTGTTTCAGATTCAAGAGCAGATGATCGCCGTGGACTGTCCGCTCGGCCCATACCGGAAACTGTGGGTGTCCGTGCCGAAGAAGCGGTTAGTGATGGCCTTGCCATACCCTGACCGGATCGTGCAATGGTCGCTGTACCAATACCTCAATCCGATTTACGACCGGCTATTTATTGAGGACTCCTATGCCTGTCGCAAAGGCAAGGGAAGCCACAAGGCCGCAGCACGGTTACAATACTGGATGCGGCAAGTAGACCGGAAACCGGGGCCGGGATGGTACTACCTGAAACTGGATATAAGCAAGTTCTTTTACCGTGTGAACCATGCGAAGCTACTGAAAATTTTGGCAAAGCGTATCAAAGACCCGGAGTTGATGAAGTTCCTCGGAAGCGTGGTAAACAGCAGAGCAGAGCCGTTCGGGTTGCCCCGCGGCAAAGCCCCGCAAGATACCCCGCCGGAGGAATGGTTGTACGATGTGGGGATGCCGATAGGCAATCTCACTTCTCAACTCTTCGCCAATATTTACATGAACGAACTTGACCAGTATTGCAAGCACGTTCTGAAAATCCACTACTACATCCGGTACATGGACGACATTGTGATCCTTGGGGAGAACAAGGAAACCTTGCACGAGTGGAAAGCGAAGATCGAAACATTCCTGCATGAAGAGTTGGAGCTTGACCTGAACAATAAAACCTGCATCCGACCGGTGCGGATGGGCGTGGAGTTTGTTGGTGTGCGCATTTGGCCCGCCTACATGAAGCTGCGCAAAAGCACGGTTGGCCGGTTGAAACGGGAGGTCAAGAAAATATCAGAGCTTTACGCTTCCGGGCAGATGGATGAAGAAGCGTTCAAACGCCGTGTTGCCAGTATTAAGGGGCTGCTGGAACACACGGAGAGTGAGAGTCTACGGTGGCGGCTGAACCAGATTTATCTTGATGCTGTACGGAAGTACGGAAAGACAGACCAAGAGGAAACGCTCTGGAAAGGAAAGAACAATGGAAAGAAAGTGGCCTGATCTGTGCGAAACGCTGCTCGGTAAGCTGGAAGCGGCGGGAGTAGACACGACCGCAGAACGCGGAGAGTTTGCCGTGCTGTACGCTGAGTGCTGCGCGGGCGGCTGTGGTAAGGCATTGAGCCGGAAAGGGAAAAAAGAAAATGGCAATTAACGCATATTCGCTGGCAAAGGATGGGGGCAAGAAACTGTCTGCAAACTTTACCGTGAAAGAGTTCCGTTGTAAGGATGGGACTGATCCCATCTTTATTGATGATGCTCTTGTGAAGCTGTTGCAGAATATCCGGGATCACTTCGGAAAGGCCGTGACGATCACAAGCGCATATCGCACTGCCGCCCACAACAAGGCGGTCAAGGGCGCAACGTATAGCCAGCATTGCTACGGCATGGCGGCAGATATTCGGGTGCAGGGCGTGGCCGTAGAAACGGTTGCGGCCTACGCCGAAACTCTGCTGAAAGATACCGGCGGCATTGGACGTTATCCCGTGAAGAACGGTCGCCCTGCTGGTTGGGTACATATCGACACCCGTGCGGTAAAGAGCCGTTGGGTTGGTTAAGAGTAGGAGGAAAACAGTATGGAGAACATTCTGAAAGTTTTTCTGATGGCATTCCCTGAATGGCTGGCTGTCATCTTTATGGTGGTCGGCCTTGTGGTCACGGCACTGGCGGCGGTACGTCTGGGCTATGGCCTTGTTGTCGCAAAGACCGTGTACAAGTGGATCGTCAATGCAGAAGAAAAGTTCGGTAGCGGCGCGGGCGCAGAAAAGAAAGCTCACGTCATTGCCGTACTGCGTGGGTATACCCCCGACTGGCTGGACTGGGCGATCAATGAGCGGACGCTGGACTGGATCGTGCAGATCGTGTTCAACTTCACCAAGAAGAAGCTCGAAGATTACATGGAAAAGAAATCCGCAGAAACCACTACTGTGGCCCACTTCGGTAACGTGGGGGAGGACAACAAGAATCGCAAGGAGTAAACGATGCTGGAATTTATCGTCAAATACTGGGCGCAATGGCTTTTCGGCATCGTGGCGGCAGGTCTGACCGCTGCATACCGTAATCTCTCCAAGAAGATCAAGGCACAGAAAGAGGAAAACAAGGCAATCAAAAACGGTCTGCTGGCAATTCTCCACGACCGGCTGTATCAGGCGTGTACCCATTACATCGAGAAAGGGTACATCGACCTGCCCGGTTTGAAGAACATTGAATACCTCTATAAGAGTTATCACGCTCTGGGAGGTAACGGAACCGGAACTGAATTGTATACGAGAGCAAAGGCACTCCCCATCCGGGACGACTGAGCTAAACTACATCCCCGCTGGTGATCCTACCCGGATCGCTGGCGGGGATTTTTTTGTTGCCCTGCGGTGGCCCCGTTGACAAAACGCCAAAAGTCGGTTACATTTGAAATGCGAAACAAAGCGACAAAGAAAGGAGGAAAAATAACGTGCGAAGATTCAAACATCTAACATGGACAGACCGGCTTCGGATCGAGAAGTGGCTGAACGAGGGCATGAAACCCAAGGACATTGCCAGCAAATTGCGGGTGCATATCTCCACGGTGTACAATGAGCTACACCGCGGGGAGTATCAGCGGCTGGTGGGCGATACATGGGAGCTTGTGAGCGCGTACAGCCCGGACATTGCGGAGCAGAAATACCAAGCGCACCTGCGGGACAAAGGCCCAGCCCTGAAAATCGGCAAGGATCACGAGCTTGCAAACTACATCGAAACCACGATCCTGAATAAAGAGTGCAGCCCGGCAGCGGTGTTCGGATATGCGCAGCAGGAGGGCAAGCAGTTCAAGACGAGCGTTTCTGTGCAGACGATATACCACTATATAAAGAAAGGCTTGTTCCTGAATCTCACTCAAGAAGAACTGCCCCGGCACGGGAAACACAAGCAGGCATATAAGAAAGTCTGCAAGAAAGAAGCTGCTCGCGCCCCGGCGGGGGAGAGCATCGAACAGCGGCCCCCGGAAGTGAAAGAACGGCAGGAGTTCGGACACTGGGAGGGCGACACGGTGTATAGCGGCAAGGGAAAAGTAAAGACGACCTGTGCGCTGTTCACCATGACGGAGCGCAAGACGCGCAACGAGATTATAATAGGAGTTCCGAACCGCAAGGCAGAAACCATTGTGAAAGCGGTTGACGCGCTGGAAAGGAAGCTGGGCGCAAGGAAGTTCCGGCTGATCTTCAAGAGCATCACGTTTGACAATGGCACAGAATTTGCGGCGGCGGATATGCTGGAACGGTCGTGCATCAACAAGACGATCCCGCGGACAAAGGTTTACTTCTGCCATCCCTATTCTTCATGGGAGCGCGGCAGCAATGAACACGTCAACGGCATGATTCGCAGGAAGCATCCGAAAGGCACGGACTTTTCAAAGGTTTCCAAAGAGCAGTTGGCGGCGACAGAGAAGTGGGTCAATGAGTACCCGCGAAAAATCTTCGGGTACAAGAGCAGCGCGATCATGTTCCAACAGTGTTTGAATGAACTTGGCATAGCCATGTAAGAAAAGTGCAACACCACACCCCAAAAGAAAGCGTGGTGATAAAGAAAATACGGCGAACAGAATAGATCAAAGGTTGGCTGCAAGAAAAGTGAAACCTTGACGGCCTATTTGTATTGTTTCAAAATGAACAGAAATCTTTCTGAATTTTTGTAGAATTTAATGGTTGACTTCCGACTGGATGGGGGCTTTTTGCACGATGATTGACGGGATGAGAGGGGAATGCTATAATAAAAGAAAACGAAAGAAGGCCGGCAGAGCGTGGAATTGACGATTGAAAACCTGCGCACACTATCCAGTGGTGGGCGGATATTCCTGACTGCTCACTCTCAGGCTCGGCTTTATGAGCGGGGTATCCGCTTGACGGATATTCGTCAGACCATCCAGAGCGGAAAAATCATTGAATATCGCCCGGACGACTACCGATGTCCGTCGTGTCTGGTGCTGGGCGTGAATCTGGCTGGCCGCTGGCTCCATGTAGTGTGCGGTATCCATGAGGAGGCATTATGGATACTGACAGCTTATTGGCCAGACCTCGAGCACTGGAATGTCTCCTATACAGAGCGAAGAAAGAAAGGGGAATGAACATGACCTGCTTTTTCTGCAAGGGCGAGATGAAGCCCGGCACGACTATCCACACCGTACAGCTAAAGAACTGTGTCGTTGTCATCAAAAATGTTCCCTGTATGAAGTGTGAACAGTGCGGTGAGGTCATTCTGTCGGCAGATACGATAGAAAAGATAGAGCGTATTTTGCAGACCGTCGAAAAGGCTGTGGCAGAGATCACGGTCGTAAACTTCCCGGATTGTGCTGCATAAAAAATAAGGAAGCCGCCGTGCAGAGCGTTTGCACGGCGGCTCTTTTTTGTCAGAATGCCTGCTTTGAATCATGATAACTGTGCGATTTGCCAAAAATCGAGGAAAAGGTTGACAGGATGCCGGGGGGGGGGGGTATATTTGTGGTGGGATGGGGCGGCAGTTTGT
>NZ_DAWCVJ010000075.1:0-11208 GCF_052358865.1 Faecalibacterium sp. | reverse complement strand
TTGCGTGGCTGTGCCACGGGAATTTTGACGGAAAGTATGGAAAAAAAGTTTGTTCGGCCTGTTTCGGTTGACTTTTTTATAAAGAATCGATATATTGATACTATATAGTATCAATAAGTATCAACTGCGAGGTGGACAGAATGGATGGGGCACAGTTTGCCAAAATGCTTTCAGATAAGCATTTGTTTGAACTCAATCGGATGGAATACAAGTACTCGACTGTCAGCGTCAAAGAATTTGCCGAATTGCTGCGGCAAAACTTTGCGCAGCCTCTGCCGTTGACTGATTTTTCTGGAAATAAGCTGTTTTACCTGCCGAACCTCGCGCAAATTTCAACAAATGGTATGAAGCAGTTGCTCTCTGTCCCTGTCAGTGGACAAAACTTCGGTTTGTCGGCGATGACCGAGGAAATTTATGCTACTTTTCAAATTGAAAGTATCCGCTCGACCCGCAGCAGTATCCGTTATATCCTCGATGGTTATGCCCCTCGTGATGAACAAGAAGCTCGCATCTATGGTATGAAGCGCGGACTGGAGTTTATCGCGAATCGTCAGAATAGGATCACCGAGGAGAATCTGCATCACCTATATCAGATCAGCACAGGGGATTATCTCCCGGATGAAGATCGATTACTGCCAAACCACTTTTATCGGCATGGCGAGGTTTTTATTGTGGGCGGTGAAGAACCCAGACCGGGACTTCCGGCAGAGCGGCTTCCCGGTGCTATGAAATGTCTTGTCGATTTTGCGAATGCCAATGACGGCATCAATGAGCTGCATAAGGCTGCCATTCTGCACTTTGCTTTTGCATACTACCACCCCTATTTTGACGGGAATGGACGCACTGCACGGCTATTCCACCTCTGGTATCTTGTTCAGCAGGGCTATCCTGCGGCACTGTTCACGCCGTTTTCTCGATACATCGCTGAAAACAAGGACGCATATTACAAATCCTACGAACGCGTGGAGAGAAATGCTCTGATTTCCGGCTATACGGATGTGACTCCCTTTCTGTTCTACTTCTGCAATGAGGTCTATAACCGCCTGCAGGTGGATGCAGTCCCGCCGAAAACTGATCTTCAGGTATATCAAACTGCTCTTGCGGAAGGAAAAATCACAGAAAAAGAACGGCTGCTCTGGGAGTATGTTCTGTCTGCTTATGGTGCAGAGGAGTTTACCACAAAGCAGCTGGAAAAGGATTTCCGAAACGCTGCGTATGCAACCATTCGGACGTTTGTGATGAAATTCCATGAGATGGGACTGCTTACTGCAAGAAAAGCAGGAAACAGGGTGTTCTATCGTGTCGGTGGGACTTCTGACGGTCGGCCATTATAATGAATCCAAAAGGAGAATGTTATGAAAACGATTCGTGTTGTGGCCGCTGTGATCTGCGACTCCATGCAGGAAAAGCGCAAAATCTACGCTACCGCCCGCGGTTATGGTGACTACAAGGGTCAATGGGAGTTTCCGGGTGGCAAAATCGAGCCGGGTGAAACCCCGCAGCAGGCTCTGAAGCGGGAAATTGAAGAAGAACTGGACACGGAAATCGCCGTGGAGGATTTAATTGGTACAATCGAATACGATTATCCGGCGTTTCATCTTTCCATGGACTGCTTCTGGTGTGAAGTGGTTTCCGGCGATCTTGTTCTGAAAGAAGCGGAAGCTGCGCGGTGGCTGACGAAGGAGGAGTTTGATTCCGTTCCGTGGCTCCCGGCGGATCAGACCATTTTGGATGTTATCAGAAGCTCAATGCACCAAACAATGAAAATCCGAACCTTTTCTCGATAGGAGAAGGGTTCGGATTTTTTGTGTTCTTTGGAAAACAGAACGAATCCCTTGCTTCCATCGAAAAACGTCCTAGACCTTATCATAAGAAAGCACGACAGACCACTGTAAGAGTGCCGTAAGGCAGAAAGGACACAAACATGAAGTATGATGAAAGCGTTTGCAAATACAACATGGACACCGGCTGCGTGGAGCTGCTGCTCCGGGATGGGAGAAAGATTTCCATCGACTGCACCGGGGTCGAGGATGCGCTGGATGTGACTATGGCGCAGAGGGTGGAGTTAGATTATCTCATCTATAATGACCCGCTAGGCTATGCGGATTTGATTCTGAATGGCGATCCGGAGAAATACTTGAAAAACGTAACCGGGAGCCATGGGTTAAAAGATTAAACGCAAACAAAAAACAGGGTGCGCCCTGAATGAACAGCACCCCATTTGTCCGACAGGATTCGGTCTGACAAATGGGGTGCTTTTATATGTCGGAAAAACGAAAGGCGTATAGCGGAGAATGAGACCAATTTTTATAGTGCAAAATGTTTTGCACGATAGTCCCGTGGGCTGATGCCATATACATTTTTGAACGCACGGGAAAAGTGAAGCTGATTGGGATAGCTGACCATGGTGCTGATGGTGCTGATGGGAAGGCGGCTTTCAGTCAGCAGCTGTGCCGCCCGTGCCATGCGGTAGTGCAGCAGGAACCCCTGTGGGCTTTCGCCCATGGTATCTCGGAACACCTTGCTGAAATAGCTGCGGTTCAGTCCGCAGGAGGAGGAGATGTCCTCGATGGAAATATCTTCGCTGTAATGCTGCTCTATGAAGGACAGAGCCTCCTTCATATAGAAGTCCCGCAGGCGGCGGGGACTTTGTGCCTGATGGGAGGCAGAGGACTGTACAAGCTGATCCAGAAACAGAAAGCCGTAGCCGATCTGACGCATGGGGCTGTCCTGACTGTGATTTACCAGGAAGAGCATCTGCTCTTGCAGCAGCTGTCCGGCTTTGGTGCTCGCAGGCGAGTACACCGGGTTCTGTCCGCTGATGCCTGCAAGGTTCAGGGCTTCGTGGGCACGCAGACCGTCAAACTCGATCCATGTGTATTCCCACGGCTCCTGTTCATCGGCACGGTAGGTAGTGACCTCACCCGGAGTGATCAGAAAACCATGCCCGCCCTCGATGGCGTATTCCTGTCCGTTTGCAAGCAGAAGCCCTTTGCCGGAGATGACATAGTGGAACAGATAGTGGTTGCGGGCATAGGGACCATAGGAGTGCAGAGGCTCTGTCTGCTCCCAGCCATATTGGTATAAGTTGAGATCGACGAATCGCTCATCCTGAAACACATGGAACTTGAATTTTGTTTCCGTTGATACGTTTCTTTTTGTACATTCTTGCATACAATATGCCTCCTGCCCGCTTTTTCTTATTATATACCAAAATGCGTTATGACTTCAACATAATTCGCAGTATTCCTTCAAATTGAGATATAACAAGTCGCATTTTTGCATTTACGAAACCACTGGCAGATAGTATAATAATGGCACAACAAGAGAAAAGAAACTGTGCAATGTGATGGCGCACAAAATTTTCTCACTGCTTTTGTAAGAGCTGACAAAAGCAAGAAAAATCGACCCGGCCGGTGCGACACAGTACGAAGATCACCCTACGGAATAAGGACTTTGGAGGAGAACAAAAATGAAGATCTCTCGCAGACAATTCGTAAAGGCAATGGCAGCAATGAGCGCCGCATCCATGCTGGCAGCCTGCGGCGGCAGCAGCGACAACGGTTCTTCCGGCGGCAAGAAGGCACTGACCTTCCAGATCTGGGACGTTGCACAGAAGGAAGGCATGGAGGCTATGTGTGCCGCCTACACCCAGCAGCACCCGGAGGTCAGCATTGAGGTGCAGGTCACCAGCTGGAACGAATACTGGACCAAGCTGGAGGCCGCAGCCACCAGCAACCAGATGCCGGATATTTTCTGGATGCACACCAACGAGCTGCTGAAATATGCCGACAACGGGATGCTGGCAGATTGCACCGACATTGTGGAGAAGGACAAGTTCTCGGAGGTCTCGCTGTCCAACGCCATGGGCTCCAATGGTACCCTGTATGCAGTCCCCAAGGACAAGGACACGGTTGCAACGGTGTACAAAGGGAACATAATAAAAAACTTAATAATGGACTGCCAATCTTACACAAAGTACCGCCCAAACGAGACTACGGGCGGTATTTTTGTATCATGGCGGAGAAAGGAGGAACTTCCCACGGGGGCTTGACTGAAAAGTTGAGCCTCTTTTTTCATGCAAAAAAACAGGAGGTAAATGCTTATGGCAGATGATAAAACCACAAAAACGCCGGAACAGCCGGTAACGGATAGCGGGCCGGGCAAGGAAACGCCTCCCGCTCCCCCAAAAGAGCCGGAGAAGGTTTCCGTTTCTCCGGAGCCGGAAAAAAAGACGGAACCGGAGGTAAAGAACCCGCAGGTTTCCGTCTATAACTTCGCTGAAATTATGAAGGAAAAGAAGGTCGAGGAACGGGCGGCAGCTCCCAGCGGGGAAAAGCCTGCCCCGGCAAAAACGAAAAAACCGGAAAAGCAGCCGGAGGCTCCGAAGAAAGCGGAGGAAAAACCCAAAGAGCCGGAACAGCCGAAGCGCCGGGGCCGTCCCCCGAAAGCAGATAAGGACAAGGCCGCAACCCCGAAGCCCGAAGCTCCCGCACAGAAACCGGAAAATGCGGTCAAAAAGGAACCGGAGAAAAAAACGGCGCCAACGGTACAGGCCGCTCCCGCTCCGAAGGAACCCGAAAAACCGAAGGATGCACCACGCCGGGGCAAGGAACAGATCGTCTATATCAAGCTGAACGAGCTTCACGCCTTCAAGAACCATCCCTTTGAGGTTCGGGATGATGAAGAAATGCGGGCTATGGTGTCCAGCGTCAAGGACAAGGGCGTGACCCAGCCCGCTATCGTCCGTCCCCGTGAGGATGGCGGCTATGAGATCGTGTCCGGCCACCGCCGCCAGAAGGCCAGCGAGCTTGCCGGATATGCGGATATGCCCTGTATTGTTCGCAATCTGACGGACGATGAAGCCATCACGCAGATGGTCGAGGACAATCTCAACCAGCGTGAAGAAATCCTCCCCAGTGAGCGGGCCAAAGCCTTGAAAATGCAGCTTGAGGCCATCAAGCACCAGGGCTCCCGCACTTCGGGCCAGATTGACCCGAAGGACGCAGGAAAACGCTCCAACGAAATTGTAGCCGAGCGCAATAAGATGGCGGTCAAGCAGGTGCAGCGGTATATCCGGCTCAATGAGCTGGTTCCCGACCTGATGAAGCTGATGGATGAAAAAAAGCTGGGCTTTACTACGGCGGTGGAGCTTTCCTATATCGGCAAGAAGAACCAGAACTATATCGCCGTCGCCATTGACAGCCAGCAGTCCTCGCCTTCACAGGCGCAGGCAAAGCGTATGCGTGAGCTGGACGAAAAGAAGC
This sequence comes from Faecalibacterium sp., assembly GCF_052358865.1. Classification (NCBI taxonomy): domain Bacteria; kingdom Bacillati; phylum Bacillota; class Clostridia; order Eubacteriales; family Oscillospiraceae; genus Faecalibacterium; species Faecalibacterium sp. The sequence goes on along the minus strand of NZ_DAWCVJ010000075.1, from coordinate 5,941 downwards.
TGCTCAACGGGGATGTGATTGACGGCATTATGATGGAGGACAAAAAGGAGGTAGACAAAGTGATTTTGACAGGTGCGGAACTGAGCAAGTATTTCGGCAAGGAAACTACGCCGAGGGAAATGAAGGACCAGATCATCAAGCTGCTGGACGACTGGAAGGGTCAGCAGAAGGAACATGAAAAGCCGGAGAAGAAAACCGAACAGGAAAAGTAAGCCCAAACTTCGGGTCAGCATGGCCCGAGGATTGCGGGGCTCTGCCCCGCGCCCCGAAGCTCTGGAGATATAAATTATTCCCCGTCGCCAGTTATTCCGTAGCATAGCCGGGAAAATCAGTCAAGGGCAGCGCCGCCGCAGGCGGTGCCAGAGGCACCCTTGACGGATTTCTCCCGGTTATGCTTTTTCCCGGTCAAGCGACGGGGATATAAATTCTCCAGAGCCGTTCCCCTTCCCGGGGGAAGGGGCGGAGGGGTTGGGCGAACTCTTGCTTTTCCCTAAACCAAAACAGAAATGGAGGCTCAACCAATGAAACGACCTTTAGCATACCTGACCGCCGCATGGAGCGGCGAGCCGGATGTTGATATGGAGCTGGCGGCCCACTACTGCCGTCTTGCTTATGAGGTGGGCTTTTCCCCGATCTGCCCGCTCTTGTATCTGCCGCTGTTTTTGAATGACAGCGTTCCCGAGGAACACAAGGCTGGGATTGATATGCGCCGGGATATGCTGCGGCGCTCCCACACCCTGATTGTCTGCGGCAGCGCTGTGGACGAGGATGTAAAAAATGATATTGCGGTTGCCGGGCGGCTGGGCATTGCGGCGACCACACTGGAAGGGGTGCTTGCCGTGAAGGGACACGGCACCCCGGGCCATGCCGGACATTAAGCTGGGAAGCCTTTTCGACGGGATTGGCGTGTTCCCTCTGGCTGCTTCCCGGTGCGGTATCCGTCCGGTATGGGCCAGTGAGATTGAAAAAGCGCCCATCTCCATAACCAAAAGGCACTTTCCCGACATGGTGCATTTGGGGGATATTACGAAGGTGGACGGCGGGAAAATCCCGCCGGTCCATGTGATAACCTTCGGCTCTCCCTGTCAGAACCTTTCTCTGATCGGCAACCGCTCCGGCCTTGCCGGGGCAAAATCAAGCCTGTTCTATCAGGCGTTTCGTATCATACAGGAAATGAGGGATGCTACTGATAACCTATATCCAGCTATCGCTGTTTGGGAAAACGTCATGGGAGCGTTTTCTACAAATGACCGGATGGACTTTAGAGCCGTCTTATCCGCCTTCTCGGACACCGAAGTTCCAATGCCTCCTTCGGGAAGATGGGGAAACGCCGGAATGGTGCGAGGGGGAACGCCTGATGTGTGCTGGCGGCTCATGGACGCCCAGTATTGGGCAGGCACCCGAAGGCTGGCACGAAGGCAGCGGATTTTCGTCGTGGCGGATTTTGGAGGCAGACGTGCCGCAGACATACTATTTAAGCCCCGTCCAATGCTCCCACTTCCTCCGCCTTGCGGAGAGGGCGGGTGGGCCGCCGCCGAAGGAGATCGAACAGCTTCTTTTGAAACAGGGCGGCAGATACCAGTCATCCACCCCTTTCAGTGCTTCCGTATGCGGGGAGCGGCAAAAAGGCAGGAAGAAACGGCCTTCCGAAACAGCTTCGGATTACCAACTGACCCTTTTCCCACTCTTTTAGCCAGTGATGTAACGCCCTTTGCCTTCTGGTATGAGGGCGACCCGAAGGGCGGCTGTATCCGTTTTCTGACGGAAACGGAAAGCGAACGGCTGATGGGGCTGCCAGAGGGCTGGACAAAGTACGGGGCGGACGGCGTGGAGATCCGGCCTCTGCAACGCTACAAGGCACTGGGAAACGCGATTGCCCTCCCTTGCGCCGATTACATTATGGCCGGGATCTATGAGGTGCTGGCTGACCGGGCCGGAAAGGAGGAATGAGCCCATGTTTGAAGCCTATATAACCAATACAGCCCTATACCCCTTAATGGGGATTGAGGTAGGGACAACGGTACATTTCCCCATGACGACACAGGAGTTGCAGGCCGCCCTTGCCAAAATCGGGATAGACGGGAAACGGTACAGCGAAGTGTTCTTTACCAGCTTTGACAGTGATGTGCTGGGGCTCTACGATTATCTCTACGAATGTGAGAACATCGACGAGCTGAACGAGCTGGGCCACGCCCTGCTGGAAGTACGGGATAAGGGCGGACTGGAAACCTTTGAAGCCGCTCTTGTCTTGGGAAACCACACAAGGAGCGTGAAGGATTTGATAAACCTGACGCAGAACCTTGACCTTTACCGCTTTTACCCGGATATTTCCGATGATGAAGGGCTGGGCCGTCTTTACGCCGACGAGCTTGGGACTATCGACATACCGGAGCACATTCAGAACTACTTCGATTATGAGGCATACGGGCGGGATGTGCGTATCAACGAGGGCGGCGTATTCGCTCCCGGTGGGTATGTGTCGGCAGTCCCGGAGGGCTTCAAGGAGTATTACCACGGGCCGCAGGACATTCCGCCGGAACACCGGATATTTGCCTATCCTGAAAAGGCCGAGCCTGTCCACTCCATTCTCGCTACACTCAAACGGTTTCAAGAAGCCCCACCCGCTCCGAAAAGGGACAAGGCGGGGCCTTCTCATGAAGAACGGTAAGACTTCGGGCCAGCATGGCCCGAAGCATAAAGGAGGTGCATACCATCAACTATTACCCTATCAATGAAGGAGCCGCCCGCCGGGCAAAAGAAATGAACAGCTTTTCCGACTACAAGGGAGGGAGCGCAACGGCGGAATACCGGGCAATGGTGGACAAGGCCGCCGCCATAGCGGAAAAGCAGAAATCCCGGGTGGACCCCATGTACCATGAGAAGATCGACCATCTGTTAGACACCTACGCCCGCAAGCTGGCCGAAAACATGAACCAAGGCTTTGCCATTGACGCGAGGGTTCCCTCTGTGCTGATCGCCGGGCCTTCCAATTTCCCGGTGGGAAAGAAGGAAAAACAGAACCGGGCGCGGGACAGCAACATGGAGGAATGGCGGCATATTCAAGGGCTGCTGGATAAGATACGCAGCACCGGCATGGGCGGGATCAGCGCCGATGACCCGGCAGCGATTGAAAAGCTCCAGAAGAAGCTGGACGGGCTGGAACGCTCCCAGCTCATTATGAAGGAGGTCAACGCCTATTACCGCAAGCATGGCAAGCTGGACGGCTGTGCGCTGCTGTCGCCGGACCAGATTGAAAAGCTGAAAGCAAGCATGGCGTCAAGTTGGCGAAGCGACCCGAGGCCCTTTGAAAGTTACCAGCTAACCAACAACAATGCGGAGATCCGCCGGGTAAAGGCCCGTATCGAACAGCTTTCCAAACAGGCACAGCAGGAATTTTCCGGCTGGGAGTTCGATGGGGGTCGTGTGGAAATGAACCGGGAGGACAACCGCTTGCAGGTGTTCTTTGACGGAAAGCCTGACGCGGACACCCGGGTCGAGCTGAAAAGCAGCGGCTTTCGTTGGGCTCCCAGCGTGGGCGCATGGCAGAGGCAGCTCACGGACAACGCCATCCGGGCGGCTGACCGTTTGGAATGTATCAAGCCGCTGTCCGGCGAAAAGCCCTCCCAGCTTCAAAAGAAGCCCTCTATCTTGCAGACTATGCGGGAACAGGGCGAAAAAGTCCAGACGGAGCCGGAAAAGAAAGCTCCGTCCGGCAGGGATGCCGAGCGGTAAGCCTCGGGCCACATTGGCCCGAGGTTTTCTGTTCCCCGAGATTGTACGGGGGCCTCCCGGATAGCGGGAACCCCGACGGAAAGGAGGTTTTATGCAGGAAGAAGTAAACCAAAAAACGGTTGCCCTTTCGATCAGGACAACGAAGCTCACGGGAAAAGTGCTGGCTGCCGCTCTTGGAAAGGTGGCGCGGGCGGCGCAAAAGCACCACCGGAAGGCGCTGACCCCGCAGGGACGCCAGAGCGTAAAAAAGCTGATGAACCACTATGGCGGCAAAAGCGCCATGCCCTATGTGGGAGCCCCAAAGGATTTTGACCGGATCGCGAAGGAGTTCCATGTGGACTACGCTTTCCATAAAGTGAGCCCCGGCCATTACCTGCTGTTTTTCAAAGCCAATCAGGCGGACGCTATCACGGCGGCCTTCCAGAAGTACAGCGCAAAGGTGCTGAACAAAGAGCAGGACAAGGCTTCCATCCTCGGCCAGCTTCGGAAATTCACGGAGCAGATCAGGACACAGGCAAAGGAAAAGCAGCGGACCAGAGAGGCGGTGAAGGACGGACGTTGAGTGACAAGATCAGAAAATATGTGCTCCCAAACCTGCCGTACCTCTTTGTGTTCTGGTTCTTCTCCAAAATCGGGACGGCCTACCGGATTGCCCCCGGCACAGACTTCTGGACAAAGCTCATGGGGATGCTCGATACCTTCCCCAAAGCCTTTGAAACCTACTGGCCGGGGCTGGGCGGTATTGACCTGCTGGTGGGTCTTGCCGGTGCGGCTGGGGTGTATCTGCTGATACAGTCAAAGATCAGGCAGGCGAAAAAATTCCGGCGGGATGCGGAGTACGGCACCGCCCGCTTTGGAACAAAGGAGGATATAAAGCCGTTTGTAGACCCTAAATTTCAGAACAATGTCATTCTGACCGGGACCGAGTTCCTGACCATGAACACCCGTCCGAAAATACCCGCCAATGCCCGGAACCTAAACGCCTGTGTCATCGGCTCGTCCGGTTCGGGTAAGACAAGGTTCTGGCTGACCCCGCAGCTCCTTCAAGCTCATTCCTCGTATGTGGTGGTAGACCCGAAGGGCGGCACCCTCGATCAGTGCGGGCGGTTCCTGCAACGGGAGAAATACAGGGTGCGGGTGTTCAACAGTATCGACTTTTCAAAATCCATGCACTACAATCCGCTGGCCTATATCAAGACGGAAAGCGATGTTTTGAAATTCGTTACTGCTCTGATCGCCAACACCAAAGGCGACGGCAAGGAGGGCGACGAGTTCTGGACTAAAGCTGAAACCCTCTTGTACTGCGCCCTTGTGGCCTACATAGTCTTTGAGGGGCCGGAGGAAGAACGCAACATGAATACGCTGGTGGAAATGATAAACAGCATGGAAGTCCGGGAGGATGACGAAACCTTCAAAAATGCGGTGGACTATATGTTTGACGGGCTGGAACGCCGCAGCCCCCAGCACTTCGCCGTGAGGCAGTATAAGAAATACAAGCTCGCCAGCGGCAAGACAGCCAAAAGCATCTTGATTTCCTGCGGTGCAAGGCTGGCTCCCTTTGATATTCCCCAACTTCGGGAGATCATGTCTTATGACGAGCTGGAGCTGGATAAGCTGGGGGATGAAAAATCAGCGCTGTTCTTTCTTATCAGCGACACGGACACCACCTACAACTTTTTGGTTGCCCTCGCTTTTTCGCAGATGTTCAACCTTCTGTGTGAACGGGCTGATAACACCTATGGCGGGCGTCTGCCCTACCATGTGCGGGTGCTATGGGACGAGGCTGCCAACACCGGACAGGTGCCGGGGCTGGAAAAAATCGTGGCTGTCATCCGCTCCCGTGAGATCAGCCTGACGCTTTTTTATCAGGCAATGAGCCAGTGCAAGGCATTGTACAAAGACCATTCCGAAACCATCATGGGAAACATGGACAGTATCGTGTTCCTCGGAGGCCGGGAGGCTTCCACCCTAAAGGATATTTCGGAAAACTGGCTGGGCAAGGCCACCATTTCCATGCAGACCGAGGGTCGCAGCCGTGGACAGTCTGAAAGTTACAGCCAGAATATGCAGCGGCTTGGCCGGGAACTGATGACCACCAGCGAGATCACCACCATGCCCGGAGATAAATGTATCTTGCAGCTTCGGGGGCTCCCGCCTTTCCTGTCCCCGATGTAAGACTTGAACAAGCTCGCGTATTACAAGTACACAG